>JBPYDY010000096.1:0-7253 GCA_051986155.1 Methylocella sp. | reverse complement strand
GGCTGGCATTCGCGAGCCGGTCAAGTTCCAGCACGGCCTTTGATCGGGTGGCCGGAAATGAGCGCTGAAGTGGAGCTTCATGCCGGTCCCGCTGCTGCGGACAGGGCAGAGGCCGGCGTCATGCTATCCGTGATCATAGCCACCTATAACACGCCCAAGCTTCTCGCGGACTGCTTGCGATCGATTTACCAAAACCCTCCGGGCGAACCCTTTGAGATCATTGTCGTCGACGACGCCTCGGTGGATGGGACGAGCGGGATGGTCCGCGATTGTTTTTCAAAGGTCCGTCTGTTGGTGAACGACTGCAACCACAACTATGCCTACTCGAACAACAGGGCGCTCGAGCTCGCGCTGGGAGAATTCGTGTTTTTGCTGAACTCAGACACGATCGTCCTGCCGGATGCGTTCGACAAAATGCTCGCATTTTTAAAGTCGCATCCCGAAGCTGGCGCGGTCGGCTGCAGGCTGCTCAATGGGGATGGGACGATTCAGTGGTCGGTCAAGACGCTTCCGAACGCCGGCGCCGCGCTGTTTGGCGCGCGCTCGCTCATTCCAAGACTTTTCCGGGTAACCGGTTTACGCGCAAGCATTTACTGCACATGGGCCGGGACATGGCCACGCCCTTCGATGTGGGCAAAGGCTATGTTTCGGGCGCCGCGGTGATGATGCCCCGCAAAGCCGTGGATGCTTCCGGACCGCTTGATAAGCGCTTCTTCTATCATGTCGATGCCGACCACTGTAAAAGAATTATTGACGCCGGTTACCGGTGCTATTACGTGCCTGAAGCGGCCATCCGTCATCTGGAGCACAAGGGCGGCACGATGGCCAATCTGCGGGCGCGCTTTCGCTCGGTCATGATGTTTGAAGTTCACAGCTTTCTTTATTATCGCAAGCATATTCAGCGATCGGCGTTTAGCCCCTTGCAGATTGTTGTGGCGCTTGGCCTCTTCGCTCACTTTCTGGTCTTAGTCTCGGCTCAGGCGTGGAGAGAGTCCGCCGCTGCCCTATGCTCGCTGTTGCGGCCAAGAACAGCATCGCGTTGAACTGCCGCCGGGTCCCAAGGGCGCAAATTGCGGCGGCCGGTATCAGTCGGCTGGACGCAGGATGAGCGCTAGGTTCTTGACGTCGACGACTCGCATCCGGACCCCGGGGCCTACGCGATCGGCCTCAACACTGGCGGCGAGGCGCGCCTGCCACTGCGTGCCGGACCAGTAAACAGAACCCTCCGTCTTGGTGATGTCCTGCGTCGTTACCAGCTCGCGCCCAATGAGATCGCTGCTTTGATCTTCGCGGATATTGGCGTTTTGAAACCTCTGGAGCGGCCGCTTTCCAGCGACCGCGAGCGCCAGACTGAGGGCGGCACATAAGGCAAGCGCCTCGAGAAACCCCGGATGCCACCCGGTAAGGTAGAGAATACCGCTCTTCCACGAGGCAAGATAAAGTGTAATGCCCGTCGCAAGGGCCCCGGCCGCCACAAAGATCAAGGGCGAGACACCAACGACAAAAACGTCGATGCCAAAAACTATGAGGCCGGCGACGAGGAAGAGGATTGCCGGATTGTCAACGATCCCGTCCATCTTGGCCTCTTTCGCTGATTTGCCACGGGCGGACAGGGGGCGGGGCAGATGGGGCAGGGGAGGCTGCCGCGGTTTTGAGAACCGCCATCGCCTTGGCGAGCCATCCGCTCGGGTCGGCATTGTCGCCCATGATGATAAGCGAGTTGTTTTGCTTGGCGAGCTTGCCATATTGCTCGAGTGCCGCCTTGGCGACTTCGAGCTGGACCGCCTCGGACCCGCCCTCCTGCTTGATCTGCTCGCGAACCAGCCTTATCGCTTCCGCCTGGCCTTGCGCGACGTTGATCGCCGCCTGCTGCTCGCCTTCGGAGCGCAGGATAGCCGCCTGGCGGTCACCATCCGCGCGGTTGATCTGCGACTGTTTGACGCCCTCTGATTCGAGAACCACGGCGCGTTTGTCGCGCTCGGCTTTCATCTGCCGCTCCATCGATTCAAGAAGCGAGCGCGGCATTTTGATGTCCTTGATCTCGTAGCGCGTCACCTGGGCGCCCCAAGACTGGGCGGCTTCGGCGACGGCCTTGACGACCTTGTCGTTGATCTCGGCCCGCTGCTCGAATGTCTTGTCGAGCTCCATCGAGCCAATCGCCGAGCGCATGGTTGTCTGGGCGAGGTTGACGATTGCTCTTCTTATATCCCGCGCGCCATAGGCCGCGTCCTTGGCGTGAACGATTTTGTAATAAAGGATGCCGTCGATCGTAACCGTGGCATTGTCCTTGGTGATGGCGTCTTGCGCAGGAACATCGATGACCTGCTCGCGCAGGTCGAAGACATAAGCCACGCGCTCGACGGCCGGCCAAACGACGTTAATCCCGGCGCTGATCGTCCGGTTGTAGCGCCCTAGCCGTTCGATCACCAGCACCTCTTGCTGGCGTACAAACTTAACGATGGTTACGGCGGTCAAGACACCGACGTAACCGAACCAGAAGAGCGGGCTGTAGACAAATCCAATCGGCAAGCTGAGCCGGTGGATGTGATCGGCGACCGCGAGCGCGATGGCCAAAATTCCGCCGAGAAAAATAAGCGCGCCCATAATTTACTGCCTTTACATTTGTTGCGTTCAATTTTTCGAAAGGACCGACCGAAGTTCTTTTATCCCAAATAGCTATACGGTAACACGGAATCTCCAATCGCCATTTTTTGAGCTGACATTAAGCGCAGCTCATTGCGCCTGCCTGACGCGGGGCCGGTGCGAAGGGGTTTATTGCATGCGCGCACCCAATGAGGTCGATTTCTGGCGCGGTTTCGCCCTCGTTACCATATTCATAAATCACATCCCTGGGATTTATTTCGAGCGGTTCACTTTTCGCAATGTGTCGCTGTCGGACTCGGCGGAGCTATTTGTTTTTCTTGCCGGGTGGGCGATGCGCAAGCTCGTCGAAGGCCCAGCCGGCGCGTTAGCGGCGAAATGGCTGGTGCTCCGGCTCGAGACTCGCGCCTTTCAGATCTACGTCGCTCAGCTCGTCGTTACGGAGTTTGCAATCGCCCTGCTCGCCGCAGCCTCCTTATACCTTGATGCACCGTTCCTGCTCGATTGGCACAACGCTTCCGCCGTCTTCAACGATCCGGTTGAGGCGCAATTGGGTCTCGTTTTGCTGACCCACCAGCTCGGCTATTTCAACATTCTTCCACTTTATGTCCTGTTAATTTTCATTGCCCCGGCGGTTGCCTTGCTTCACCGCGCTGGAACTGCCTATTTGCTGTTGGTTTCGGGTAGCTTCTATTTGGTGGCCCTTGTTTTCGGGATAAATCTGCCGACCTGGCCGGTCGAGGGGACTTGGTTCTTCAATCCGCTCTCTTGGCAGCTCATCTATGTCCTTGGTTTTATATTCGCCGGCGACGATGGCCCGGGCGGATTTGTGCGCCGCCACCAGTCGATCTTTCGCTGGCTTGCTCTGCCGCTGGTGGGTCTCGGGGCCGCGGTCGGTATGACAAACTTTTCTCCCGATCCGGTCTCTGTGCCCGAGCCAAAGCTTGCGTTTACCTTTTCCAAAACCTTTTTATCGCCGGCGCGTCTGATTCATTGCCTTTCGCTGGTGATGCTTTTCGCCGGCACTTTTGCAACCCTAGCAAGGTGGCTGCCGCGTTTTGGCTTCTATCTGTGCCTGCTCGGCCGCAATTCGCTAACCGTATTTTGCGTTTTGTCACTTCTCAGCCTTTGCGGGCAGATCCTCCGCTACGTTTATGGAGGCTCTATTGCAACCGATACGTTGATCGTTATTTTTGGGCTTGTCTTGTTGGGGTTAGCCGCATGGACAGCGGAATGGCGCGACAGAATGCGAATAGAATCGGCAAGCAAGCAGCTCTCGCTATAGCGATCGGCTGGCTGTCGATAGCCTATCCCTTGGCGCAAGAAGCCGCTGCACCCGCTGCGCCGCCGTTGAGTCCGCCCTGCGACGTGCCGGGGTCTGACATTGCAGCACCTGCCTCGCTTCCTAATGTGGTTGCAGCGCTACAAAAAGGGGAGGGGGAAAAGGTACGAATCCTTGCGATCGGTTCCTCCTCGACGCTTGGGAATGGCGCATCGTCGCGGGCCATGAGCTATCCCTCGCAACTCGAAACGATCCTGGAAGAGGTGCTCAACGGAGTCGACGTCGTCATGGTTAATCGCGGCATTGCGGGCGAAGTTGCGGAAACGACGGCGGAGCGGATCAGAAGCGAGGTCGCTCTCAGAAAGCCGGACCTCGTGTTATGGCAATTGGGAACAAATGACGCCCTCGCCCGCATTCCTTTGCCTGAATTTGAAGAAACCGTGCGGTCGACAATCCGCTGGCTGAGAGACAACCAAATCGACGTGGTGCTTGTCGGCGTGCAGTACACCACGCGCCTTGTCCGCGATGCAAATTACGCCGCCATACGCGACAGTTTGCAGAAAATCGCCGCGGAGGAGAAAATCCTTTACGTCCGCCGCTACGATGCGATGCGGTTCATCGCCCAGCGGCGGGCCAATTTGCAATTGTTGGCAAGCGACAATTTTCATCTCAACGATCTCGGCTATCATTGCATGGCGGAGCATGTTGCGCATGCCTTGATTGTCAGTCTTTATGCCAAGAGAGCGCGGCCCCCGCAGAATTAATCAAGCCATTCAGGTCACTTCGAACCAGCTTGCCAGAGCTCCCTCCTGGCCCGAAGCGGTCAAACAATCGATTGCCCATTTGCCTGGATTGTCCGCCACGAAGGCAACGTGTTTGGTCTTGCCTTCCGCAAGAAGTAGCGTGTCGCGCCAATAGGGCTCCCACCCGTCGTCGAGATCATGCAGGAGGCGCATCGCGTGTCCATGCACATGTATCGCTTGCACGGTCCCCGTGCGGTTTGTGAAGCCGAGCGTTAGCGGCGTTCCACGCTTGACCGAGAAAAGAGGCGGCGGCGCGAAACCATCGTAAACCTTGCCGCTCAGCATAAAGGCGGCTGGCTGAGCTTGAGGCACAGGAGCAAGTTGGGCGGCTGCGAGCGCGTCAATGGTGATATTGAATCTTCGCGAAGTTTCGAGTTTGATTGCTGCAGGCAGCAAAGGGTTTTGCGGCAGCGAAGCAATCGCCGGCAATGGGGAGCGCTCGCTCCCGGCAGTCTTGAAAGCGAGAAGAACGCGGTTGGCCTCATCGCCGCCACGCAGGTTCAAACTTGCCTCGGCTGCTGGTTCGCTTGGGAGATCGGCCATCACGTCGGCACGGGCGCCGGGCCCGAGCGGAATCATATTTTTGGCGGGCGCAAAAACCTCGCACGGCTGGCTATCGATCGCGAGGACAAAGGGCGTGAGCCCGGCAAAGGCGAGGACGATATGCTTGGTGCAGGCGTTGACGATCCGCAGACGCAGGCGCGATGAAGCGGGCAGCAGCTCTTCGAGCGGCACGCTGCGCGCGTTGACAGTGACAAGAGGCTCATTCCAACGATCATTGCCCGCGCCTTTTGCCGCTATGCCCGGCCTCGAGCCGGGCATCCACACTCCCGTCTGGGGTGTTTGAATGGCGGGATCAAGCCCGCCCATGACGGGGGGAGGGCTCGCGGGTTCCTCGCCTTGAGAATTGCGATTAGCCCCGTCTGCTCGAATGGCAGCGGCCGGCCGCTCGTATTTTTTGATTTGGCCTTTGCTGTCGAGATCCCAATCGCTGAGGATGACGAGCATGTCGCGATCGGCTGTGGGCGGCTCTGGCTCGTCGACGATCATCACTCCATAGAGCCCATGCGCGAGCTGTTCACCAAAAAAAGTCATGACGTGCGGATGATACCAATAGAGGCCGCTGTCTTGAGGCGTGAAGCGGTAGTCGAAGGCGCCGCCAGGCGGTACCGGCGCTTGCGTCAGACCGGCGACTCCGTCCATGGAATTAAGAATTCTCATGCCATGCCAGGTGAGGCTCGCCGGCTGCTGGAGTTTGTTGATGAGCCTGATTTTGACCTCCTCGCCCTTTTTGAATCTCAACAGCGGCCCCGGCACCGCGCCATCATAGCCCCAGATGACGGTCGGCTGGTCGGGCTCGGGCAGGAGCATTAGTTTCCCTTCCCGTGTTTCAAGGATACGGGGGCCGTCTTGCGGGGCAGGCGGTTCGGCCCGCCCGGACAGAGCGAAAATGCTCGCGAGCATCTGTCCGAGAAACAGGCGGCGGCTGATTGTTCCGCGCGGCATTAAGTTCCTGGTGAAAGCATTCAGGTTAGATCCAACGCCGAACCTTGGCTTTGTAGCTGAGATAGGTCTCGCCAAACTTCTGTTCGAGATAGGCTTCTTCCGGCTTAATCACGCCTTGTTGCAGAACCAACCCGAGCAAGGGAGTGAGAAGCAAGATCCACAGCGCATTGACGAAGCAGGCGATGCCGATGTTGAGCAAGAGGATGCCGGCGTAAACCGGATTGCGGCTCACGCTGAATGGCCACTCGGTTGCAATCGCGGTCGTGGGTTTGCGGACGTTGAGGTTGGTTTTAATCCGGACCAATTCCCGCGCCGCGTACATCTTAAGGTTGACCGCGATGAAGATAGTAAAGAATCCTATTATTAAGCTCCAGCCCGGCGACAGAAACGCCAAGGGCCAAAACCAATCCAGGATGAAACCGAGCACAAGAAAGGCGGCAAAGATCACCGCCGGGGAGGCAATCACTTTTGGATGGTCGGCGGCTGGGCCAATGCCCCATGGTTCTTGCTGCATCGCCGATATTCCTGGAGGCCGCGCTTCTGCTGGCTATCGAGCGACCTTACCATCCCTAGCCGCTCCCCGAAAGCTGGCGGCCTCGTTTCGGAAAGATGCTTCAATTTGAGCGGGAGAATTCGCCCTTTTTGGCTGAATGTATAAGGCTTAGGGCAGCCCCTCGACCCGTTGCCAATCGTTCGGTGCCGGTTCATCGACACCGGTTTTGGGTTTTCTCCGGCGAAGCGCAAAGGCGGGGCACAAGCGATCCCGGATAGCCGCCCGGGGCCTCTCGCGCTTGCAAAAACACCGAAATAACAAACGGTTGAAGACCATCTTCTTCGCGTCACCCGGAGGCCGGGTATGGCCCCGAGACAAAATAGATTCCTGTTTCCAATCGTTCGCAGCGCAAAATGCCGTGCCGCCTGCCAAAGATCGGAGGGCCGCGAGATTGCGCCTCACCCCCTATCTTAGTGAGCGAGGTTTACCAAGAAGACCTATCAAATTATAAGTATTACCTTAATAGTAATTAAAATCTGCATGTATAATAGGGCGGATACGTAGTCCC
>JBPYDY010000095.1:0-7990 GCA_051986155.1 Methylocella sp. | reverse complement strand
GCGCTTCGGTGAACCAAGGTCATTGAATTTTGCACCGAAGGAGCATTTTGAGATCGGCGAGGCGCTGGGCCTCATGGATTTCGAGACCGCGGCAAAAATTTCCGGCGCGCGCTTTGTTGTTCTCAATGGGGCGCTTGCGCGACTCGAGCGCGCGCTTTGCCAATTCATGCTTGATCTGCACACGTCCGAGCATGGCTATTTAGAGGTGAACCCGCCGATTCTTGTGCGGGATGAAGCCATGTTTGGCACGGCGCAATTGCCGAAATTTCGGGAGGATCAGTTTCTCGCGACGAGAAACGAGACGATCCACGGAGCTGTAAGTCGAATGTTAGAGAAGCATTATATGACATCGCCTGATCCAACAGACTTCGGTGGTTTGGGAAAGGTTGTTCCTTTACAGGAAGACTATTGGCTCATCCCCACCGCCGAAGTTCCTTTGACCAATCTCGCCCGCGAAAAAATCCTCGAAGAAAAAGAGCTACCGCTGCGCTTCACCGCCTGCACGCCGTGCTTTCGCGCCGAGGCGGGCGCGGCCGGCAAGGACACGCGCGGCATGATCCGCCAGCATCAATTTACCAAGGTCGAACTCGTCTCGATCACGACGCCCGAAGCTTCGCTCAAAGAGCATGAGCGCATGACAGGTTGCGCCGAAGAAGTTTTGAAGCGCCTAAAACTCCCTTATCGCGTTGTCACCCTTTGCACCGGCGACCTCGGGTTTGCCTCGCAAAAAACCTATGACGTTGAAGTCTGGCTGCCAGGACAAAACCGCTATCGCGAAATCTCGTCTTGCTCTGTTTGCGGCGATTTC
This sequence comes from Methylocella sp., assembly GCA_051986155.1. Taxonomy (GTDB): domain Bacteria; phylum Pseudomonadota; class Alphaproteobacteria; order Rhizobiales; family Beijerinckiaceae; genus Methylocapsa. The sequence continues at coordinate 7,182 of JBPYDY010000095.1, read as the reverse complement.
CAGGCCCGGCGGATGAACGCACGCTACCGCCCGGCGGGAACAAAATCCACGAGGTTCGTTCATACACTTAACGGTTCGGGCGTTGCCGTCGGGCGCACGCTCGTTGCGGTGCTCGAAAATTACCAAAACGGCGATGGTTCCGTCACCGTACCGGAGGCATTGCGCGGCTATATGGGCGGCATCGAAAAAATCGCAAAAGCTTGAGTCCGCGCCGATGCGCATTTTGATCACCAATGACGACGGCGTTCACGCAGCGGGCCTCGCGCTTTTGGAACGCATCGCCAAAACTTTTTCGGATGATGTTTATGTGGTCGCTCCCGAGCATGATCAGTCCGGAGTTGCCCATTCGCTGTCCATCAACGATCCCTTGCGGCTGCGCAAAATCTCGGAGCGGCATTTTGCGGTGAAAGGAACGCCGACCGACTGCGTGATCATGGGCGTGCGAAAGCTCCTTGCAGGCGTTCCCCCCGATCTCGTCCTTTCCGGCGTGAACAACGGCCACAATGTTGCCGATGATCTGCCCTATTCTGGGACTGTTGCCGGTGCGATGGAAGCGGCAAACCTGGGCCTGCCTGCGATTGCTCTTTCTCAGACCTACGGCCCGGCGGGGCGCGAAGAAAGCTTTTGGGAATGCGCCGAAACGCACGCGCCGGATCTTATAAAACGACTTCTTGGCGCGGGCATTCCGCTGTTCAGCATCATTAATGTGAATTTTCCGGCTTGCCCCCCAGATTCTGTCCAAGGAGTCATGGTCTCGGCTCAGGGCCGGCGCGAGGTGCAAGCGGCGGTCATTGACGAACGGACAGATGGGCGCGGGAATCCTTATTATTGGATATCTTTCGCGCGCGCGAGTTCCGTGCCGGGCCACGGTACTGACCTTGAAGCCTTGACGCAAAACAAAATTTCGGTCACGCCGCTCAGGCTCGATTTGACCGACGAGCCGGCCCGCGCTCGCCTTGCGCTCGCCTTGCGCTAAACGAAGCGAGCAAGGCAAAGGGTCCAGCCGGCGCGGAAAAACATAATTTTGTCTCTTCTTTCGTGAATATTTGTTCATGTCTAAACCGTCCTTTAACTTACGCTGCAGTTAATGAGCGAAAGGACACTTTGCCGGTGGGTTGCATCATGAGTGAAATCATTGGATCGTTCCGCACTGGGTTGGCGCTTCGTCTGGCCTTGGCCGGTGTTGCTGCTGGCCTCCTTGCCGGGTGCTCTAATTCCGACAGGCTGACCGACCCCTTTTCAAATCCCTTCCAGAGCTCGTCGCGGTTCGACGCTCAGGCACCAGCTGGGGGAGTTGTCGCTTCGGTGCCGGTGTCACCCGTGCAGTCGCGTCCGCTCGGAGGACCGGCAGGCGCCACCCCATCCTCGCCGCCGAATCCGCAAGTTTCCGCTGTTGTGCCGCAACCCGGTGCCGGAAACGCCGCGGGCTGGTCTGCGCAAGGCGGCTCGCCGATCGTCGTTGCCCAGGGCGAGAATGCCCAGATCCTTGCTCGCCGCTATGGCGTGCCGGTTGATGCGCTCGTCCGGACAAATGGACTTTCTGCGGCTTCCCAGATCCAGCCCGGCACGAGGCTAGTCATCCCGGTCTATAACACAGCCCTGGCAACATCGAGCGGCGTTCGGGCCGCTCCCAAGGCACCGGCGAAAACGGCCGCTCAGGCCAAGGGCACGCCACCGCGCACTTTGGCGGAACAGGCGCAACAACTTAAAGCGGCAGATGCTCGGGCCGCAAAGACCGCGAGCGCAACCGGCGCCGCCAAGGTCAATCGAAAGGAGGCCCAAAGCGCGATCAAGAACGGCCGCGGGCAGAAGGATTTAGCGGCAGCAAACGAGGCAACGGCCGCGGCCACCCCCGCAAATCAATCGCTCGCAAGATCTGAGCCGGCGCAAGGGCAAAACCAGACCGCCGCAGCCGCTCCTGTCTCCGAAGCCGCTAATCCAGAATTTCGCTGGCCGGCCCGCGGCCGTATCATCCAGGCGTTCAAGCCGGGAGGCAATGACGGCATAAATATTGCCGTTCCCGAGGGCACCTCGGTTAAGGCGGCAGAAAGCGGCTATGTTGCCTATGCGGGAAATGAATTGAAGCGTTACGGCAATCTGGTTTTGATCCGGCACCCCAACGGCTTTGTGTCGGCCTATGCCAACATGAGCGAAATCGAAGTGAAACGGGGCGATACGGTCAAGCGCGGCCAAACGATCGCAAAATCCGGTCAAAGCGGCGATGTGGCGACGCCGCAGCTGCATTTTGAGCTGCGCAAGGGAACGACGCCGGTCGATCCAACCCAGTTTCTTGCGGGCGTTTAGCCTTAAGCTTCCGTGTTATTGGCCCGCGCGGAGACGTCAGCCGCGGGCCGCAAAAGCGAGATAATAGGCGATTTCGGCAAGTTGCTGCGCGGCGCCCGCGACGTCACCGGTCTGGCCCCCGATTTCTCGCTTGGCGATAAGCACCATTGCAAAGGCAGATCCAGCCGCGAGACCCATGGCGGCAAGCGCCCTTGTTAAATTCGCTCCCGCTGGAACCGGTGCAAGCGCAAAAAGGACCGCAAGAAGGGCGGCGGTCACGAGCGCGCCTTGGGCCGGTCTTTGGGCAGAAAATCCGGCTCCGTCCTTGCGCGAGGGCGGAAGCAACGCAAGGGGCAAGAGCCCGCAAGTGCGGGATAAAGCTGCTCCACCGGTGAGGACGGCACAGGCGAGGCAAAGATTTTGATTGGCGATAAGCACCGCACTCGACGTCCGTAAGGAGAAGCTAAGCACGAGCGCCACCGCACCAAAAGAGCCAATTCTGCTCTCTCGCATAATTTCTAGCTTCTCCATGCGTGTTTGGCCGCCGAAAAATCCGTCCGCACAATCCGCGAGGCCATCCTCATGCATCGCACCGCTGAGCACGGCCAGAGCACCAATCGCGAGCGGCGCGGCTACGAGCGGGGCCAGTCCAAGGGCCGCGGCCGCCGCCATTACCGCTGCGGCGAAAGCCCCAATGAGCGCGCCTGCGACAGGCAGCATTCGCACAGCGCGGGAAAACCCGGCAAGGGTGACTGGAGTGCCTGCCGGCAGAGCCAACGGCAGGCGGGTAAAAAAACCTAGGCAGACGCAAAGGTCGGTAAGAAGCGCACGGCCAAGACGCATTGCTTCTCTTCGGTAATCCAGCGGCAATTGTCGAGTACAAAGGGGGTTACCGGCAACCCCCTTTGCCCTGTTTGCGCCGCTCCGCGAACGCTAGATTACGGTACGGTAGGGACACTGCCAGTGTTTAGGCTAGGCACCGCGGAGACGAAAAAAAAAGCCCCGCACAAGCGAAGAAGATTAGGCTTTCCATGGCGTAATTCTGCTTCGTTTGCGCCGTTCTCTCTTCTATTGCTGTGGCCAAATTTCCTATATTGCAGCGCGATACCGCAGATGCAAAAAATCGAAGTGTTTGACTGATGATACATTTCATCATCAGTACAAGAACCGAGAAAACTTAAGCTTTTTTCATGCTGCGACTTTGGATCAAACGCTGTTACTTGATCGTGACAGGTCCGCGAGGGGAACGAACTTTTAAGGCCGCGATGACCCCTGCCCCGAATACCCTAAACGCCATCCGCGATTTGATCGTGTCGTTGCCGGAGCCCTTGGAGAGTATGCGCAGCGCGGCCCAAGCGCGCCAGGCGCAGCTGACCAAACCCCCGGGGTCGCTTGGGCGCCTCGAGGAGATTGCCGCCTTCTTGGCGGCCTGGCAGGGGAACCCCACACCGTCGGTGAACCGCCCCGTGGTTGCTGTCTTTGCCGCCAATCACGGGGTAGTCCAGAAACACGTGTCTGCCTATCCGGCGTCGGTGACCCGCGCGATGGTCAAAAATTTTGACGCCGGAGGCGCCGCGATCAACCAAATCTGCAAGGCTAATGGTCTCGATCTCGAAGTGTTCGATCTGGCGCTCGATTTTCCATCCAAGGACATCACTGAGGCGGCGGCGTTGGAGGAAAATGAGGCGGCGGCAAGCTTTGCTTTCGGCATGGAGGCAATCTCGGGAGGCGTAGATCTCCTCTGCCTCGGTGAGATGGGAATCGGCAACACGACCATCGCAGCGGCGATCTACAACGGCCTCTATGGCGGAACGGCGGCTGATTGGGTTGGTTACGGCACGGGCGTTGACTCTGGCGGGTATGCGCGGAAAATCGCTGCAGTGACCGCCGCGATTGCCCGGCATCGGGACTATCTCGCCGATCCATTGGAACTGATGCGCCGCCTGGGCGGACGCGAGATTGCGGCCATTGCCGGGGCAATCATAGCCGCCCGAAGGGAGCGGATTCCGGTGGTTCTCGACGGCTACGTTGTTTGCTCGGCTGCTGCGATCCTCCATGCGTTGAATGAAGATGCGCTCGACCATTGCCTTGCGGGCCACGTCTCGGCCGAAGGCGCTCATAGAGAGGTGCTGCGCCGGCTCGGCAAGAAGCCATTGCTCGATCTAGAAATGCGGCTGGGAGAAGGCACTGGCGCGGCCTTGGCGTTTGGCGTAATCAAGGCGGCGCTCGCGTGCCATAGTGGAATGCAGACCTTTAGCGAAGCCGCGGTTGCGGGCCGGAGCGGACTCTGAAACGCAGCAGCTGCCGCCGGCGGGGCATTTTCAGGCGGGGGCTCATGACGCAGTCGAAATCGGTGCACCGCGGCCGGCAACTCTTGCGTGCTGCATTGCAGCATGATAATCAACGATTTTTCGCACTTTGGCACGAGCTTGGATTCAATTTCGCCCGGAGAGGCCCTGGTCGCCGCCTTTAGGCAAGCCATTTGCGCCGCGGGAAAACTCGCCCTCGCCTATTACCGTCCGGGGGCGGCAACGACCGCCCTCATCTCGCATAAAGCCGGCGGCTCTCCGGTCACCGAAGCCGACCATATTGTCGATCGCTATTTGGCGCAGCACCTAAAGCCCTTGTTGCCTAGCGCCGGCTGGCTTTCCGAGGAAGGCGAGGATAATCCCGCGCGGCTTACGAAAGAGCAGGTTTTGGTTATCGATCCCATTGATGGCACCCGCGGCTTTATGAGCGGACAAGGCGGCTGGGCGATTGCGGTTGCGCTGGTCCAGAAAGGGCGGCCGCTGCTTGGTATCGTCCACGCCCCAGCGCTAGGAGAGACTTATGTTGCGGTCAAAGGCGCCGGTGCGACGCTGAACGGCAAGGCGATCCGTGTTTCGAAACTCGCCGCGATCGGCGGGGGAGCAAAGATAGCCGCGCCAAAATTCCTTGCCGAAAGAATGCGCGAAGCCGGGCTCGAGTTCGAGTTGCAGCCCAGAATTCCGTCGCTAGCATTGCGGATCGTCAATGTCGCGTCGGGTGTCTTTGATGCGGGATTTGCTTCGCGCAACGCGAGAGATTGGGATATTGCCGCCGCCGATCTCATTCTTAGCGAGGCGGGCGGCCGCTTGGCGAACCTCGACGGAAGCGAAATCATATATAATCGCCCGGACACCTATCACGGACCACTGACGGCTGCCCCTGCACAAATTCAGGCCGAAGTCAACGTGGCAGCGCGGCTCGTCATGGCCTGAAGGCCGGCCGCCGTCACTAGACTAGCATACAGCTGCGGCCCTTATGACCTTGCGAGGACCATCCACGAAACCCCGAAGCGGTCGGTAACGATACCAAAGCTTGACGCAAAGAAAGTCTTTGCCAAAGGCATCTGCACCTGCCCGCCGTCTGCCAGTGCGTTAAACCGCCGTTCGGCCTCGGCATCATCGTCCGCCATCAAGGAAAGCGAAAAGCCCTGATAATCGGGTTTGCCTTCGCACCTTCCGTCGGACGCAAAAATGTCGGTCTCTCCGATCCGGAAACACATATGCATCACTTTGTTTTCGTTGCCAGGCTGGCACATTGTGGGATCCGGGCCGTCTTTGAAGCGCACAAGCATCTGTACTTTCGCGCCAAGCGCCTTGCGGTAGAATTCGATTGCTTCCTCGCAACATCCGCCGAAACTCAAATAGGGTTGCACTTGCATGGATTCCCCTTTTCCGTGGTGACTGAAGCTTACCAGACGGCAGCTGATGTTTAGCGCGCGGCAGTTTGCGCGCGCAAGCGCTCCTCCTGCGCGCGGAGCTCGGTTGTCAACGCCGCGCCAAAATCCTCCGGCTCAAAGATCTGCCGGATTTCGATCTCGCAATCCTCATTATGCGGCTTTGGACAGCGTTTGACCCACTCAATCGCTTCCTCTTTTGATTTCACGTTCCAAAGCCAAAAGCCCGCAACGAGATCTTTTGTTCCGGCAAAGGGGCCCTCAATCACAGTACGCTTGTCACCGGTGAATCTTACGCGCGCGCCTTTGGATGTCGGATGCAAGCCCTCGCCTGCTAGCAGCACCCCGGCTTTCACCAGTTCCTCATTGAATTTGCCCATGGCAGTAAGCAGCTCTTTGCTCGGCATCACCCCGGCTTCGGAGCTTTTGGTAGCCTTGACCATGATCATGAATTTCATCGTCATCTTCCTTTTTCGGAGTCAGGCCGTAACTGGATCAGCGCCACAGCGTAAATACCTCCGTTCATGACCGTGCAAGCGGCCGGTTTGTAGGTGAATTGCGGATCATTGAAAGGCCGAGGTTACGCGCCCGGTATAGGGAGCACGGGCATCACCTCGACCGATTCCCCGGGGAAGTGCGTGAAGTGGGGATGATCTTCGAAGAGCTTTGCGGCGGCTTGATGCGACTCCGCGCGCACAACCGTGAAACCTCCCATTGCGTTGCTGATGTCTTCAATCCCATTCGAAGAGACTTTCTTCGTTTTGCCCAACGGCCCACCCATTGTCACGACGGCCGCTTGGTGTTTTTCGACCCAGCCTTTCCAGGCAGCGATTCCGTCCTGCATCTTTTTTTGCCGTTCAGCTTCAGAGAGAGAGTTCCAGGCTGCCATTTTTGGGCTGGATTTGCTGCCGAGGAAAACAGCGAGGAATGTGTTGCTTGTGGTCATGATGGTGATCCTTTCGCGTTGATATTCGAAACAAGAGGTCAATGTAGCGGCGCAGGTGACCGGCGCTGTCTCCGGCAATGGCGGCGCCGCATTATACCTTGGCCAGATGGGTCTCGATTTGCACCCCCGGACTGCTTCACAAACCGCGGAGTATTCGACCAGCCGGTCGAATGCGCTCGTCCAGCCGCCATAATGGCCGTCGCGTTCCTTGGCCGGCAGGCGGGACGCGGGGGGAAGGCTATCCGTCACTAGG
>JBPYDY010000094.1:0-7478 GCA_051986155.1 Methylocella sp. | reverse complement strand
TCGCGGCTTTGTGCCCGCCATGCGGCGGATTAAAGCTGCCTCCAAATAAGCCAACCCTGAGGCCCGGCACAAAGGGCGGGAGTTTATAAAGATTATCGGGGCAACTGATGCCTTTGCCATGCCCGGCCTCGAACCGGGCGGCTAGACTCGGCGGCCGTGAGGCCTGGACCGCCAGTTCATTACCGGGTTTACCGTTGTGGGGACCGGACATGGCGACGGGATGCTGCAAGCAATTCTTCCGGCACTCGGTTCTAAATGAAGTATGTCATTGCGGGCGAAGCGAAGCAATCAGGAGTCGCAAGCAGATTCGGGCTTGTTGCGGAGCAAGCCCGTCGCCATGCTGGGTGGAAAGGGAGATCGTACATACAGACGAGCCGATTCTTAGGGTGGCTCTGACAGGGTCACGGCGAACCCCGCATGGTTCGTGATGCTTCCTCACTTGCCCCGTAGATTCGCCAACAGGCGGCGGGCCTTTGCAAGATGCGGACGATCGAGCATCTCGCCGTCAAAGGCGATCACCCCGGCCCCAGGCTCGGCTTCGAAAGCCGCAACAATGGCGCGTGCCTTGGTGATCGCTTCTTGGGAGGGCGAAAAGGCCTCGTTGATAATGTCGATCTGGGCCGGATGAATCGCCATTTTCCCGGCAAAGCCGTCGCGCCTGGCCGATTCGCATTCTTGGCGCAAAGCCGCCAAATCGCGAAAATCCTTATGAATGGTATCGATCGGCAGCGCTCCGCCCGAGGCAGCGGCAAAAAGCGTCAAGCTTCGCGCAAGCATATAGGGGAAAGTATAAAGCCCGTCGGCGCCCCTATCCGACTCTGCGTGGAGGCAGGTAGCAAGATCTTCGGCCCCCCAGGTGAGCCATTCAAGACGGGCGCTCGCGCGCGCGTAAGTGCCCATGGCGAAGATCGAGGCCGGCGTCTCGGTGACGATAGCCGCAATTCGGGTCGCGCCATCGGGAAGATCATGTTCTGCCTCTTTGACCGCGAGCATCGCGGCAAGTTGCTGGATCGACGCCCCTTTGCCGCACTTCGGCAATAAAATCCCCTCAGGACGCACCGGCATCACGGCGTCGAGATCGGCGGTTATGAGGCCCGAGTCGAGCCCATTGACTCGCACGTAAAGACGCGGGCTTGGGCCTTTTGCAGCGGAGCGCGCCAAGAACGCTGCCGCCTGCTCCCGGGCCTTTGGCTTCATTTGCGGCAAAACCGAATCTTCAAGATCGAGAATGAGGCAATCGGCCGCGCTTGAGGCGGCCTTTTCGAGCTTCTTTTCGCTATCTGCGGGGACGAAAAGCAGCGAACGCATGGCTCAACCGGCTTGCTTAAACGGTCCGTCTCTTCATGAATGCCTGCCTCCGGCATTCGGCGACAAGCCTGCCCTCCTGCTGATAGGCGCGATGCAGGAATTCGACGATTCCGGCCTCCGGCCGGGATTTCGAGGGACGCTTTCCCAAGACTTCCGTCGTGGCATGCAAAGTGTCGCCTTCGAACAGGGGCGCCGGAAATTTCACCTCCGTCATCCCGAGATTGGCAATCGTCGTGCCGAGTGTGAGATCGTTTACGGAAATTCCAATCAGGAGGCCAAGCGTATATAGCGAGTTAACAAGCGGCTTGCCCCATTCCGTCTCCTCGGCGCAAAAATGGGCGTCGATATGGAGCGGCTGCGGATTGAGAGTCATGTTACAAAACAACATATTATCCATTTGCGTTACGGTCTTTGTCAGCCGGTGTTCAACCAACGTGCCGGGGACGAAATCCTCAAAGAATAACCCTCCGCGTTTGTGCCGGTTTGGACCTTGCTGCGATTGATCGTTCATCGGACGCTCCGATCCTGCCGCGATTGGCGTTTAAAGCCCAGAGCCTGAACCGTAGCAGGCCGTTGTTAAATCTCTTTTTACCATGTTGGAGGAAACTCGATTTTGAAACAATTTTTTGGATTCGCGGAAAATGGTTATTCAGGAAATATTAACTGGGCTGCCGGCCGTGCCACCGGTAACGCTTGAAGAAGGGGCAGGCGAGCTGGTGCATGCCTATCTTTACGGCGATCTTCAGGAACCGGAGCGGGAGGACGCCAGGCGCGCCCTGACCCTGCTTGTCGATCACGCCTCGCCGGCCGTCCGCCGGGCTCTCGCCGTGCGCCTAGCATCAAGCGAGAATGCGCCGCATTACATGGTGCATGCGCTTGCCAACGACAGCTCCGATGTTGCAGCGATCATTCTTGCGCGCTCGCCTCTCCTTTCCGATGCGGAACTTGTCGATTGCGTCGCAATGGCGGATGCCATCGCGCAATCTGCTATCGCACGCCGCCCGTGGGTGCCCGCGCCCGTTTGCGCGGCGCTAGCCGAAGTCGGTGCCTTGGAGGCGCTGGTCGCACTTGCTGCCAATCCCGGCGCAGACCTCCCCGAATTTTCCATGCGCCGCATCGTCGAGCGCCACGGCCATGATGAGGATTTGTGCGCGGCGCTTCTTTCGCACCCAAACCTGCCTGCGTCCATACGCTGCGATCTCGCCAATGCGGCCATAGCGCTCGGCTCAAAAGCGAGGGGAGACGCCGGATTGCCGCCGGAGAAAGCCAATTGCCTCGTGTGGGATGCCCGGGAGCGCGCCATCGTCGAAATCGCGGCCGAGACCGCGGGCGAGACGAAGGAGATGGTGAATTTGGTCGCATATCTGCGGCGCTCTAAGCAGCTGACCGCGGGGCTTTTGCTGCGGGGCTTGCTTTGCGGCAACAAGAACCTGCTCGAATTCGCGCTTTGCGAATTGAGCGGGCTCCCCTTGCGGCGGGTCGTGGGCCTCGTTGCAAAAGGCAGAGGCGCCGGGTTTGCCGCTCTTTATCGCAAGGCAGGGATGCCAAAACGCCTGCTGCCCGTTTTTATTGCGTGCCTCGAGGCTCTGAAGGAATCCGGCTTTACGGCGCCGGCGGCGGCGCGACTCCAAGGCCCGCTCGTCGACTCCGTCCTGCGCACCAGCATTTCAATCGACAATGGCGAACTCGATTTTTTGATTTCGGCGCTGCGCCGCCTCGAAGCGGAAGCCGCCCGGGACGAGGCTCGTGAATTTCACGCAAACGCCGTGGAAAACGTGCGATGCCTCCCGCCGGTATCGTATCCCATGCCGGCAGCGCCCGGACCCGCCGAAAATAATGTCGACGTTGTAATCGATTTCGAAGCCTTCGAAGCCGCTCTCATGGCGGCATGAGTGTGACAAGAAATTATCCCGGTATCGGCCCATCAAGGTCTTTGATCGCCCGCCATCGTGTGCATCCATCGAGCTCAAGCGATTGCCGCGCCGCTATTCGCCCCGGCTTAAATCTTCGCCCTGCATCAAGCCGGTGAGTTTGGCGTAGTGTAACAGCAGGATTGTCTTTGCGTCGATGATTTCGCCGCGCTCAACCATCTCCAGAGCTTCGGCTAGGGTGGGTTCCAAGATTTCGATGTCCTCGCCTTCGTCGCCGCACCCGCCCCCCTTGCCGATCTTGCGGTCAGGCGCATATTCGGCGGCAAAAAAGGTAATCTTTTCGGCAAAGCAGCCGGGGCTCATATAGGCTTCGAAGAGGCGCCGCGGCTTTAGCACGATAAAGCCGGTTTCTTCTTCGGTCTCCTTGATAATCCGCCGCTCCGGATCCTCGCCTTCGAGCCTGCCGGCGCAAACCTCGATCATACTTTCAAGACTGTCCCGCAAATAGGCGGTAATGCGAAATTGCCGCACGAGCAGGACCCGTGTGCTCTTTGGATCATAGAGCAAGATCGCTGCCCCATCACCTGGATCATAGACCTCGCGAGCAAAACTCTGGGCGCCGCCATCGAAGCGTTTTCGTTCCACAGTGAGCCGTTCGAGTTCGCCGTGGCCACGGGAAATGACTTCGCGCTTGCGTAATAAGACATTTTCGCTCATTGCCTCAATATCCAAATTGTTCGCGCAAGATTCGTTCCTCGAGCGAATGGCCGGGATCATGAAGCAAGACGAGCCCCGTCGCGTGATCCATGGCAACCGCGACTTTCACGACGTTTTTGACTTCGAAATGGTCTGCTACGGCCGAGACGGGACGCTTGTCTGGCTCCAAAATGTCGACGGTCACATGCGCCGTATCAGGCAGCAGCGCACCCCGCCAGCGGCGCGGCCGGAAGGCGGCAATCGGCGTGAGCGGCATGAGCGTCGCATCAAGCGGCAGGATTGGCCCGTGCGCCGACAGATTATAGGCGGTCGAGCCCACTGGAGTAGCGACGATGAGCCCATCGGCGACCAGCTCCCCGAGCCTTTCCTTACCATCGAGCGAAATCCGCATTTTCGCCGCCTGATACGATTGCCGCAGGGTCGAGACTTCGTTTATGGCCCGCGCCTTGACGGTTTCGGCTGCAATGGTCGTTGCCTCCATCAACAGCGGATGAACGATCGAGGCTTCCGCCTGGTCGAGGCGTTCATCGAGGTCCGGACCGTGGAATTCGTTCATGAGGAAACCCACGGATCCCTGCTTCATGCCGTAAATCGGCTTGTTATTTCCCATGAATCGGTGCAGCGTCTGCAGCATAAGGCCATCGCCGCCGAGCGCGACGACCACGTCTGCCTCGTCAGGATCTGTCGCCCCGTAGCGCGCGATGAACTCCGCCCGAGCCGCATTCGCTTCCGGGGTGCCCGACGACAAAAATGCGATTCGCTCGAAGCGATGTTTGGCTCTGCTGAGGTGTTTCATTCAACTGCTCACGCCGCGATGTGGCGGGGCCAGGCGATCCTCACATGGGAACGGGGAGTTGCCGCTCATGGTGAAATCACACAACCTCGGCACGACGATGACCTTGCGCAAGCATTTCCCCGCCCCCCGGTTCGATAAGCAAGATCCTGGTTCAATAGGAAAATTCGTCCGGTTTTAGCAAATTTTCAACGGCCGGCTCTGCAAAACTGGTCCGGCCGCGCAGGAAAAACCAGAACCTATGGCGCTCCAGATGCGAGCGATTTCGCCTTCTCACGCCTGCTATCGATGGACGTTTTATTCGCCTCTTGGCCCCCACCCGCCGTCTGATTTTTTTGCCGGCTCGGCAGATACCTGCGCAGCGGTCCATTTTGTGTTTTCTTGCGATACGAGCGATTCCACTCTTTCCGCAAGCAGCGCGCGCGGGTCGCTCGCGGCCGTATAGGGGCCAGCCTTGGCAAGAAGCAAGAACTTTTCATGCCTGAGCGCTTCGCAGGTCGCGCGGTAGCCGATCCAATTCGCGTGATATTGGTGGAGCTGCTGGAGACCTTCCAAGATTGCGATACGAACGCCGAGGCCGCCGGTGATCCACTGGGTCGCGCCTACGCCTAGCCACTCTCCCGGCAGCTTTAGTCCGGTGAGAAACGGAATCAATGCGGCGGCCACGATGACGATTGTTTTCTGCGTCAGGAACATGAGCCAGTTCACGATGCTGTGCGTGTCGTACCATTTGATTTGCTCCTCGAGGCGCTCCATCGTGGGGCCGGAGTCGTTGGACAGGGCGCGACACTCCCTGAGTTCGGCGGTTGTGCCAACCCTATCACGGGCTCAACTGAGCCTCTAAGCAGTTTGCGAAAGAGCTAAGAAATGCAGGCTCTCTCTCCTTTCGACGTCGAACGGGGATGCCCGGATTCCTTTGGGGTTGGCGGCAATTTCGGTGCCTTTCCGGTTGGGAAGCGCATCTCCTGGGCAGACTCCCCCATGGACCCTGATGAACTTTGGAATGCGGATCAAATTATAGGCGATGATGTTGACGAGGAAATCGCCGGCCACGCGATGAACGCTGCGATGTTTGCATCGTTCCGTGCTGCTTGCCCCAGCCGAAGATTCATTTGGTCATCTTACGGTGCGTTTGCGGCATGGCATAACCTTCATGCCGTGCAGTGCAGCCGCCGATGGCGCTCTTTCGCTGCCTGCCGGTCTTCGCCACGCAACTGTTCTGTGCCACATGCGCGTGACAAGGCGGTGATCGGCTCCTTGGGCTTTGACTTCCAACATCGATTCCGATGCCTCCCGCTCGCTGGCGTAACCATGCCCGCTGCCGCTAGCCCATTACGGTTCATGGCAAGGTTTTTTTCAGCAAACTGTTAAGCGCCCCGTAGGCGGCGGCAAAGCAATTCCAGCTGGTCAAAGGTCCCGAAGCGCACCGATACCTCGCCGGCCTCGCCCACGCGGTGGGTGATCGTGACCTTCATGCCGAGCTGTTCCATCAAATCCTTTTCCATTGCGCGCGTGTCCGCGGATTTTTCTTCCGCGCCGGTGCGCTTTTGCCCGGCCTTGCCCTTGCCGCCCGACATTACGGAAACGGCCTCGACCAAATTTTCCGCCTCCCGCACAGACAGATTTTTGGCAACAATTTTTTGCGCGAGCGCCTCGGGGTCTTGGCTTGCGAGCAACGCCCGCGCGTGGCCAGTGGAGATTTTTCCCTCGCGGAGCAGAGTCTTGGCGCCTTCGGGAAGACTCAAAAGCCGCAGCGCGTTGGTGAGATGGCTGCGGCTCTTGCCGATGATCTTGGCGAGATCGGCCTGGGAATAGCCGAATTCATCGCCGAGCCGCTGATAGCCCGCCGCCTCTTCGAGCGGATCGAGGTCCGAGCGTTGGACATTTTCGATGATCGCGAGCTCCAGCGCCTGGCGGTCGTCGGCCTCGAAGCTCACCACCGGCACCTCATGGAGGCCTGCGCGCTGCGCCGCGCGCCAGCGCCGTTCCCCGGCGATGATCTCATAAGCTTGCGAATTGCCCGGCAGCGGGCGGGCAAGGATTGGCTGAAGGATGCCTTTTTCTTTTATCGACGCGGTCAGCTCATCAAGTGTCTCGGTACCGAAATTTTGCCGCGGGTTGCGCGGATTGGGGCGCAAGAATTCGATCGGAATCTTTTGCGGTCCGCGCGCCCGGGTTGCGGCGGCAAGCGTTTCGGCGCCGCCAAGGAGCGCGGCCAGTCCGCGTCCCAGCCGTTGCGGGGCCTCGGGCTTAATGGATGTCATGGGCGAGCACCCTTTGGGATCGATCGCATGAAACACGGCCCTCAAACTAAACCATTCCTATGCGTCAAATTGTTGCGGAGACCGTCTTGGCAGCGTCCGGGCTTGTGAGCCCCGCAACGTTTTGCCGCTCGCGCTGGATCACCTCCGCCGCAAGTCTCAGATAGGCTTGGGCCCCGCTGCACTTAAGGTCATAGAGCAGCACGGGCTTGCCATGCGATGGCGCTTCGGACACGCGCACATTGCGCGGTATAACCGTCTCATAGACCTTTTCGCCCATAAAACTGCGCACATCGGCTTCGACTTGGGAGGCTAGCGCAGTGCGGGAATCAAACATCGTCAGAACGATGCCATGGATGGAAAGCGCCGGATTGAGGCCATTTTTCACCTCCTCGACCGTCGTCAAAAGCTGGGACAGGCCCTCAAGCGCGAAAAACTCGCATTGGAGTGGCACGACCACGCTGTGCCCGGCCGCGAGTGCATTGATCGTCAATAAATTAAGCGACGGCGGGCAATCGAGGAGCAGAT
>JBPYDY010000093.1:0-10955 GCA_051986155.1 Methylocella sp. | reverse complement strand
ACATTATTGGTGAACGATAACCTTGTGGATGTCCGGTATGATCTTGTGGTCATCGACAAGATCTCCCGCCGCTGCCGCGAAATTGCGGAAATTCACAGGGTGCGATACTTTTTCTGGCCGGAGATCGAGTCTTTGCTGGCACGCCACGGCCTCGAGTGGGTCGAATTTGGAGAATGGCTCTCCGGTAGAGTTCCCGATCACTCTTCTTGGAACACCTATGTGGCGGCTACCGGCCGGGCACAGATTGCGTGAGAATCGCGATGGGCTTGCGTGTCGGCGTTGTTACGGGCAATCACCAGCCGATTTCCGGCGGCGCGTGGACGTATATTGAAACATTGGCAGCCGCGGTCAAGACTGCCGAATGTTCCCATACCTTCGTTCTTTTGGATGACCTTTTGCTAGACGAAGGGCAAGTGCCAGACAAAGGGCAAGGCGGGTTCAAAGCGCGACTGCTACGGCGCATTGTCAGGGCTCAGTGTGATGAAGGCACCGGCGCCCCCAGCACCCGCAGCTTCGACGTTGTCGCCGCAAGCGAACAGATCGATCTTGTTTGGCTGATGCAGCCGTGGAGCCAGCCTTTGCCCATTCCCTACATCGCAACGGTGTGGGACCTCGAACACCGCAAGCAACCCTACTTTCCCGAGGTGAGTGCAATGGGCTGGACATTTTCCGCCCGAGAAGACGTCTTCAACGCCCTGCTGCCGCGCGCTTCGATGATCATTACGGGTAGGCAGGCAGGCAAGGACGCGATCGTCCACTATTACCGCGTCAATCCGGTTAACGTCATAGTCATTCCCCTTCCAGTTCCAGCCGCACCTCCGATGGCCCCGCAGCGGGCAGGCGTGGAAATCAAACAAAGATACGGGCTCAACGGCGATTTCCTGCTCTATCCGGCACAATCCTGGCCGCACAAGAATCATGTGAACCTCGTGCGCGGGTTGCAAATCCTGCGCGATCAAAGCGACCTCGATTTGAGCCTCGTGTTGACCGGCTCCAACAAGGGCAACTTGGGATGGAAGAGATCGAGGCAGCCCGTCTTTCGGATCGGGTCTTTGTCCCGGGCTTTGTCCCGCGCGACCATCTCACGGCCCTCTACCGGGCCGCGACGGCGCTCGTCTTCCCGAGTTTTTTCGGGCCTGACAACTTTCCGCCGCTGGAGGCTTTTGCATTGGGCTGTCCGGTGATTGCGGCGAACGTTGCGGGAGCCGCCGAACAGATTGGAGAAGGCGCGCTGCTATTCGACCCGTCTGATCCGTCGGATATTGCCGCCAAGACAGAAACCTTGTGCCGGATGCCCGGCCTCCGTGACAAACTAATTGGCAAAGGCAAAGAGATTGCCAAGCATCGCACTCCGCAGGCTTTTATCGCGACATTGTCCGCGTTTCTGGACAGATTTGAAGCGCTTCGACGATGCTGGGGCGGAGCGTATCACCCCCGCTCTTAATCGCTGGCTATTTGAAGTCACCCGTGTCTTTCCCCGGGCTGAAGGGCTCGCGTTATCGCGGCAGTTGACTGGCGCGGCGAATGGCCGCACCTAACATCGCGGCTGGCCAAAGCATTTCGAAATTCTTGCCAATAAAGTGCGGACATATTGGTCGGCCGCGCGTCAGCCTGCAGGGCTTATTGTTCAAGGCCCCGATCGATTTAAGAGCCGCAGTGGCGAGAAGGCCGAGATCCCGGGCGGCCCAACTCGTGGCTTGTGCAGTGGATTGAATCGCGGCTTGTGCAGTGAATTGAATAATGACAAGATCGATAAAGAAGAACTGTTATGAAGGATAGCAGCATCGATGAGTTTGTTTAGCCAAAGCGAAAGCAGGTTTGAGACGAGTCTGCGGGTTCCGGTTGCACGGTTAGCCGACTATGTCGCGCTGCTGAAGCCGCGCGTCATGGCGCTGGTCGTGTTTACCGCTTTAACCGGCATGCTATTGGCCCCTGCCCGCTTAGACCCGTTCACCGGCTTTGCTTGGCTCTTGGCGATTGCCGCGGGCGCCGGCGCTGCGGGCACCCTCAACATGTGGTATGACGCCGATATCGATGCATGCATGCGGCGCACAAGGCATCGCCCGCTTCCCGCGGGCCGGATGCGCAAAGGCGAAGCGCTCGGCTTTGGCCTTACCCTTGCCCTTGTCTCCGTCCTGGCCTTAGGGCTTCTCGCCAATTGGCTGGCAGCCGCGCTTCTGGGCTTCACCATCTTTTTTTATGTCGCAATCTATACGATGTGGCTGAAACGTTTGACGCCGCAGAACATTGTGATCGGCGGCGCAGCGGGCGCGCTGCCGCCAGTGGTCGGCTTTGCCGCCGCTACGGGTACGGTCTCGGCCGAAAGCCTAGCCCTTTTCGCTCTCATCTTTTTCTGGACACCGCCGCATTTCTGGGCGCTGGCCTTGCTCATGCGAGACGACTATGACCGCGCCGGCATCCCGATGCTGCCCAATGTCAAAGGCGCCTCTCACACGAGACGCGCCATTTTGCTTTACTCCCTGCTGTTGGCGCCGCTTGGCCTCACGCCGTGGCTCATGGGCTTTGCTTCTGCTGCGTATGGCGCAATCGCCTTGGTGCTCGGCGTGTTGATGGCGCTTTTCGCGGCCCGGGTTTACCATTTTCGGACCCCGCCTAAGGCCAGCCGCTGCGCGGGCGAGCTGTTTGCGTTCTCGATCCTCTATCTTTTCTTGCTGTTTGCCGCGCTCGCCGCCGAGCGTCTCCTCGCGTGATTCTTTCGCACCGGAAAGCGGTTTGGCTCGCGCAGACAAGAATAGGTGCGAAGGGTTGCGCCAAGGGTAGCCTGGCCGCTTCCGGCAAAACTTCGCCTTGGCCCCGCCCGGAGCTTACACCGGCTCGAAGGAGCGACGCATGAAACAGGGAGCAGGAAAACAGAATGCTGATGCGGCAATTCGGTGGCGGCCCCGGTGGGTGATCCAAGCTTGGGCGTTAGTTTGATTCTGGCTCTAGCAATTCAGATGTGATGTCAATATTGATCTTTCCCGGACAGACCTGGAACGCTAGCTCGGCGTTGTACGGCATCAGTGCCGGATGCCAACGTCTGTTTTGTGGCCTTTGCTCGCAAGTTGGCATAAGGAATCTGTTCGATACCTGTATCAACAATGGCCCCTGGCAACGAGACATTTTGGCACCTTGACTATGAGCTGCAAACTCTGCATCTGCGCTGGCAGCCCGCTTTGTCACGCGGCCGAAAGTTTTGGCGCGCGCTACGGCTCATGCCCGCGCGTTACGGCTCACAGCATCGCAGGATCTCCCGGTTGACGGCGGATCGTTTCCAAAAGGAAAAGAAGGATCAGGGATGGCAATAGCCTTCGCGATAGCACTGGTTTTGCTCCTCGGCGGCTCCGTGTTGTTTCACGTCTTGAGCCCGTGGTGGATGACGCCGATCGCCTCCAATTGGGGCGGGATTGATGGCACGGTCCTTCTCACATTTTGGATTACCGGAATCGGCTATATCGGCATTTTGCTGTTTATTGCGTATTGCGTGTACCGATTCCGGCACCGGCCAGGCCAGCGCGCCGCCTACCAGCCGGAGAACAACAAACTCGAATGGACACTTGCCATCGGCACCACGGTTGGCGTGGCAGCTCTGCTCGGGCCGGGATTGTTTGTGTGGTTCGAGTTCGTCACCGTACCAAAGGAGTCGGTGGAGGTCGAGATCCTCGGACAACAATGGCAATGGAGCTATCGGCTGCCAGGCAAGGACGGCAAGCTCGGCACCACGGATCCGCGTTACGTGAGCTCCGATAACCCCTTGGGCTTGAACCCGAATGATCCCTACGGACAGGACGATCTCGTGATCGAGGCCGGCGACTTGCACCTGCCAGTTGGGGAACCGATCAAGGTCTTGCTCCGGTCAATCGACGTCATCCATGACTTTTATGTGCCGGAGCTGCGCGCCAAAATGGACTTGGTTCCCGGCCTCGAAACTTATTTCTGGTTCACGCCCGCGAAGACTGGAACATTCGAGGTACTCTGCGCAGCGTTTTGCGGTGTCGGCCATCCGCAGATGCGCGGCAGTGTCGTGGTCGAAAGCGAGGCGAGTTATCGGGAATGGCTGGAGCAGCAGCAAACCTTCGCCGAGCTTTCAGCGAGGGCCAAGAAAGCGAGTTTGACGCGATAGACTGACTTGAAAAAGGTTAGGCTTCGAAACGCCGGCGGCGGTTGACATTGACGAGCGGTGCAAGCGAGCCTCACGGACAGGGAATGAGGAGAACTTGGGATGGTCGACATAGGCACAATCGAAACTATTCCACCTGCCGAAGTAGCGGATGTCGAGCTTTATCATGCGAAGAGCTGGATAACAAAATACGTATTTTGCCAGGACGCGAAAGTTATCGCGATCCAATACGCGATGACAGCGATCGGGGTCGGCGTATTGGCCTTGGTATTGTCCTGGATGATTCGACTCCAGCTGGCGTTTCCGGGCGTTTTCTCCTTTATCACCCCTGAAAGCTACTACCAGTTTGTCACCATGCACGGGATGATCATGGTGATTTACTTGCTCACCGCGCTGTTCCTAGGCGGCTTTGGCAACTATCTCATTCCCTTGATGGTGGGCGCAAGGGACATGGTCTTCCCTTACGTAAACATGCTCAGCTACTGGGTCTATCTCCTCGCGGTGCTGGTACTGCTTGCAAGTTACTTTGTGCCGGGCGGGCCTACGGGCGCCGGCTGGACCCTTTACCCGCCGCAGGCCATCCTTGCAGGCACCCCAGGGCAAGACGGCGGCATTATTTTGATGCTGGCGTCGTTGATCCTGTTCATCATCGGCTTCACCATGGGCGGATTGAACTATGTCGTGACGGTGCTGCAGGCGCGCACAAGAGGGATGACGATGATGCGCTTGCCCTTGACGGTATGGGGCATTTTCACCGCCACCGTTCTCGCATTGCTTGCCTTTCCCGCCCTCTTCGTTGCTTGCGTCATGATGCTGCTCGACCGGACCCTCGGGACAAGCTTCTTCATGCCGTCTCTCGTCCAAGCCGGGGAGCATCTCAACTATTCGGGCGGCAGTCCGATCTTGTTCCAGCATCTCTTCTGGTTTTTCGGCCATCCGGAGGTTTATATCGTCGCTCTTCCGGCCTTCGGCATCGTCTCCGACCTGATCAGCACCCATGCGCGAAAAAACATCTTTGGCTATCGCATGATGGTCTGGGCGATCGTGATCATCGCCGTGCTCAGCTTCATCGTCTGGGGTCACCACATGTATATCAGTGGCATGAACCCTTATTTCGGGTTTTTCTTCGCCACTTCGACCCTGATCATCGCCGTTCCGACCGCGATAAAGGTTTACAACTGGACTCTAACTTTGTGGCGCGGGAACATCCATCTCACGGTCCCAATGCTGTTTGCGCTCGGATTCCTCGTAACCTTTGTCAATGGCGGGATCACTGGTCTGTTCCTCGGCAACGTCATCGTTGATGTGCCGCTTTCGGCGACGATGTTCGTTGTGGCCCACTTCCATATGGTGATGGGAATTGCGCCCATACTCGTTGTGTTTGGCGGCATTTACCATTGGTTTCCCAAAATCACCGGCCGGATGATGAACGAGCGGCTTGGCCAGCTGCATTTTTGGATCACTTTCCTTGGCGCCTATATGATTTATTTCCCAATGCATTACTTGGGATTTATCGGCGTCCCGCGGCGATATTACGAATTGGGCGAAACAGCCTTCGTACCGCCATCGGCCGCGACCCTAAACATCTTTATTACCGTCGCGGCATTGGTCGTCGGAGCTGCCCAAATCGTGTTCTTTTTCAATCTGATTTGGAGCCTCTTCAAGGGCAAGCCTTCGGGCCCCAATCCGTGGAATGGAGCCTCGCTCGAGTGGCAGACGCCCGAGACGCCACCCGGGCATGGAAACTGGGGCAAGGAATTGCCCGTAGTCTATCGCTGGGCCTATGATTATAGCGTCCCGGGAGCGGATAAGGACTTCATCCCGCAGAACGAGCCCCCAGCGAGGAAAGCGAGTCCGGCACTGCGGTAATGAATATCGTCATTTTCTTCCTCGGTGTCCTGGCTGCCGTCGCCTTATGGTGGCTCTATCAGCAAAGGATCACCGCAAAACCCTGGCTAGAGACGGGCGCGATCCTCGATCACGGCGCGCCGTCTTTGCCCGCCGCAAAGGTCGGGCTGGGTGTACTCCTTGCTGTCGTTGGCATGCTGTTCGCGCTGTTCTTCAGCGCCTATGTTTTGCGAACGAGTGTTCCGGAACCAAATGTCGTCGACTTAACTCCCCTGCCGGCACCGAAATTGCTTTGGCTCAACACGGGAGCTTTAATTCTCAGCAGCGGCGCACTGCAGTGGGCGCAAATCGCTGCGCGCCGGGGGCGTCTTGAGGGCACGACAATGGGCCTGCTCGCAGGAGGAGCCCTCACTTTTCTATTCCTTGCCGGTCAGCTTATCGCCTGGCGCCAAATGGTCGCCGCCGGTTATTTCTTAACCACCAGCCCGGCCAGCAGCTTTTTCTATTTGATCGTCGGCGTGCATGGCCTGCATCTGTTGGGCGGCCTCGTGGCTTTGACCCGGACGACGGGTAAGGCATTGAGAAGCTATCCCATGCGGGAACTCCGCATAAGCGTCGAGTTATGCACCATCTATTGGCATTTCCTGCTGCTGGTTTGGCTTGTTTTTTTCAGTCTCCTTCTGCTTTCCGGCCCGGTTGTGTTGGACAAGGGTATCGTTTCTCTGTTTTGCAGCCTTTTCTGAGGGGAGCTCATGGACGCCATTTATAAACATGCTGCGCGGACGACTTCGGGAGAACAAATGATCGAGTCGGCCCTTCCGCAAACGTTAGAAATACACGCCCGGCCCGAAGGGTGGCATGGCTTCGCCGCCGATTGGGCGTCGGACCAGCGGGCGTTCAAGAGCGCCCTCTGGGGAAAGGCCATGATATGGATCTTTCTCCTCAGCGACACTTTTATTTTTAGCTGCTTCCTCCTCTCCTATATGACGGTGAGGATGTCGACGACCGTGCCATGGCCGGACCCTGGCGAGATCTTCATTTTAACGATCGGTGGCACAAAATATCCCCTCCTTTTGATCGCTATCATGACCATGATCTTGATCACCAGCAGCGGGACGATGGCCATGGCCGTCAACTTCGGCTATCGCCGGGATCGCGTCACAACAACGGCTTTATTGATAGCAACTGCGGCGCTTGGCGCCACCTTCGTCGGCACGCAGGCTTTCGAATGGACGACACTGATCCTCGAAGGGGTTCGGCCTTGGGGCAATCCCTGGGGAGCGGCTCAGTTTGGCGCGAGCTTTTTCATGATCACCGGCTTCCACGGCACCCATGTGTCGATCGGCGTCATATTTCTCATCAACATAGCCAGAAAGGTTTGGAAGGGCGACCTCGACCGCCAGCAACGGGGTTTCTTCACGAGCCGGAAAGGCAATTATGAGATCGTCGAAACCTTGGGACTCTATTGGCACTTCGTCGATCTTGTCTGGGTGTTCATCTTTGCTCTTTTTTATCTTTGGTGAGGGAAAATCATGACAAGCCAAGCGGCCCATCAACCAGCGGCCCATCAAGAGGGACAGCAACACCCGATAAAAATTTATCTATGGGTCTGGGCATGGTTGTTCGTCCTAAGCACCTGCTCCTATCTCGTCGATTATTTTGGCCTGCAGGGAATGTTGAGGTGGTCCCTCATTCTGCTGTTCATGGTCGTGAAGGCGGGACTGATCGTCGCTGTCTTCATGCACATGGCCTGGGAACGGTTGGCCTTGGTGTATGCCATTCTTATCCCCCCTGGAGCGGTGCTGCTGTTCGTGACGATCATGGCGTTCGAATCGGACTATACGCACGTTACCAGAAGCACATTTTTCGCAGCGGAGAGCAGTGCACATGACGCTCCTTCTCATACCGAGCCTGCCGCGGCCCATGGCTCAGGGGCGGAGAATTAGCGCGGCTCTTTTGGACGCGGGAAATTAGCCGGCAGACGGCGAAAAGCGGCCCGCCTTTACGCACGCGGAACAGAGCATTAAAAATTCCGTGCGCGGTTTGCTGATCGATTCCGCCCAGCCTTCAAATCGGCATTGCGGAATGGCAAGCCGCGGAGCAGCATTACCTGGGCACCAGCCGTGCGGAGTGTGCAGTTGCGAGAATGATTGCTCTGCCAAAAGCAGATCAGGACCCCCGGCCGGCCGCCTCCAGATCCTTCTGGGGCGACAAACGAGCCTTTTGTGGCCGTGCCGCAGCCGTGAGGGGCCGCGACGGGCCGGTCATCGCATCAAGCCGCAGAAGCTCGTTGAGCTTCGCTTCGGTCAATAGACCCTCCTCGCGGACAATCTCGGCAACTTTTCGTCCTTCCTCAAGCGCCCGTCGCGCCACGCGTGTTGCGGTCTCGTAGCCAAGCACTGGCAAAAGAGCCGTGACGAGGCTGATGCTGCTCTCGGCGAGCGACAGGCAGCGTTCGCGGTCGGCCTCGATTCCCCTTACGCAGCGCTTGGTCAGCGTATCGACCGCGGCGCTCAGCATGCGCAGGGATTTTAGGATGCAAAAACCGATCGTAGGCTCGAAGGCGTTGAGCTGAAGCTGACCGCTCTCCGCACACAGCGTCACCGCAAGATCGCTGCCAATGACCAGAAAGGCGACTTGACTAACGACTTCCGGGATGACCGGATTGACCTTTCCCGGCATGATCGAAGAGCCGGCCTGAACCACGGGCAGGGTAATTTCGCCAAACCCCGCACGGGGGCCCGACGAAAGCAGGCGAAGATCGTTGCAGATTTTTGATAGTTTGACCGCGATCCGCTTAAGCACCCCGGAAAACAAGACGAAAGCGCCCATGTCGGACGTCGCCTCGATCAAATTCGGCGCGAGCACCATTGGCTCGCCAGAAACTCGCGCAAGCTCCTCGACGGCAAGCGAAGCGTAGCGCGGATCGGCGGTGATTCCGGTGCCAATTGCCGTCGCGCCGAGATTGACCTCGCGGAACAATGCGGCCGCCTCGCGCAGCCGGTCGACGTCTTCTTTCACCGTTGCATGAAATGCGTCAAACTCCTGACCAAGGGTCATCGGCACCGCATCTTGCAATTGCGTGCGGCCGATTTTGAGCACATCTGCAAATTCAACCGCCTTTCCTTTGAAAGCATAAGCAAGCTCGGAAAGCGCCCGGATGAGCGGCGCGGTTGCGAAAATGACCGCGAGCCGTAAAGCCGTGGGATAGGCGTCATTGGTCGATTGCGCCATGTTAATGTCGTCATTCGGGTGCAGAAATTCATATTCGCCCCGCTGACGGCCCATGAATTCTAAGGCAATGTTGGCGATCACTTCATTGGCATTCATATTGGTCGACGTGCCCGCACCGCCCTGCACGGCATCGACGATAAACTGGCCGTGAGCTCGCCCCTCTTTGGCGATCAGATCGCAAGCGCGGTCGATGGCCTCGGCCTTCTGTGGCGAAAGTTGCTTGAGCCGGAGATTGGCGCGCGCAGCCGCCTGTTTGACGAACGCCAGAGCGCGGATGAGTTCCGGGAAATGGCCGATCGGGATCCCTGTGATCGGGAAATTTTCGACCGCGCGCAGCGTATGGATGCCCCAATAAGCGCCGGCGGGAACGTCCGCCTCGCCGATCAGATCGTGCTCGCGCCTCACCGCGCCATCGGCCATTGCATTTTCCTCAAGCTGTGCGCGCGAAGTGCAAAGGTCGGCAATTGGTTCGTAATCTGCGCAGGGAGCGCAACCGTCAATATCGTTCTTGGTCATGGGATAAATTGCCTGCAAATTGCTGGACCAAGATAGACTTGCCCAGGCACTTTAATGCCGTTCCGTTATCGTAGCGGCCACGCCAGGAAGGCCCTGCCGGCAACGCCACCGAACATATATAGGTGTCCTTTACCTATATTTTACCGGGCCCCACGTCGGGCCTAATAGTGGCAAACTTACCCGAATAACTTCGAGAGGAGCGCGGATGCTAGACCTTGGTCGATGGCTGATTTGGGCGGTGGCGGGCTTTTTTGCACCGTCCGCAACCGCACAAGACATGATGCATCATGTCGATCTTTCGAGCCCAGCTTATAGCTCGGCCGAAATGACCCGCGCCGAGGTCGAGGCGCTGCTCAAGACTGGCCAGAGGGGAGCCGATCTTTCCGGCAAAAGCCTCAACGGACTCGATCTTTCCAGGCTTGATCTTAGCGGCGTCAACTTCCACGCTGCAAGAATGAATGGAGCAAAGCTCACTGGCGCGAGGCTGGACGGCGCAATTCTCGATCAGATTTGGGCGATCGGCGCGGATTTTTCGCAAGCGAGCCTGAAAAAAGCACATCTCTTTGGAAGCCAGATGCAGGAAACCAAATGCGATGGCGCAAACTTTTCGGGTGCTCGGGTCGCCGCCGATTTGTCCCGTGCGAGCCTGCGCGGCGCGGACTTCACCGGCGCCGACCTAGCCGCGGATATGCGGAACCAGTCGATGGGCCTGATGCGCGCAGTGCTCAAATCCGCCGATCTCACCGGTGCCATTTTCGAAGACGCCAATCTCGCCGCGACCGATTTGCAATTTGCGAAGTTTACGGGCGCCGATTTGAGGCGCGCTTCGCTCGCCGGGGCAGAGGCCGGCGGCGCCGATTTCCGAAATGCGATTCTCGATCACACGAATGTGGATGCAACCGATATGACGTCCGCCAGGATTGATGCCAGGCAAGAGAAGGTCTTTGAAGGCGCGAAAAATATTGACCGGGCGTATCGCGAATGACGCTGCGTGCCGGCTGGTGGGGGAGCGTGACGCCCGCCGGGCGGGCGTCTCGTGAACATGGCGGCTAACGTTTACGCGGGGTGCCCTGGCTAGGCGAAAGGAAAAATCCCGCACCCGTATCGTTTCTACTGCGTAAGCCTTGGCCTCGGCAATTGCGATGCCGGAGCCACGCGTCGGTCAAAAGAATGGTGTCGGTGTTGGAAAACCCCGATTCGCCATCGCGCGAGCAAGGCAGCGATAAGCCCGGGCGGG
>JBPYDY010000092.1:0-6268 GCA_051986155.1 Methylocella sp. | reverse complement strand
CAAGTAGAGACCCACCGCTGCTCTCAACTTTTCGTGCAATCTCATCGAGAACGCCGGGCCAAAGCTCCGGCACAACAGAACATTCGTAAATCCGGTCGACGAGTTCCGGGTCCATGGGTTGCTTGCCGATTTGGTAATTCAACGCGAGCTATCGCTCCATGGATCACCAATGTCCCCTGGTTTTTGAACGAGCTCGCGGCTGCCGACGCTGTGCAAGAGGTTTGAGAGATCAAAAAATTCCTGCGCAACAAAATGGATGACCTCGCCTTCGCGCTGAACGCGCCCCTTTGTGGCAATCATGGGGCTTGAGAGAATGAGGCGGCGCTGTTTTTCAAAGATTTTTGGCCAGACGATGAGATTGGCGTTTGCCGTTTCATCCTCGATGGTCATGAACAAAACGCCGCTTGCCGATCCGGGCATTTGACGCAGCAGAACGAGGCCGGCGATAGTCAGCCTCGCGCCATCCTTTGCATGCAAAATCTCTACGCATGGACGAGCGCGCTTGGAGTTAAGTTTAGAGCGGAGAAAGGCAAGGGGGTGGGCACGCAAGGTGAGGCTGATCGCACCGTAATCCTCGACGACTTCCTGTCCGGCAAGGAGCGGGCGCAAGGAGAGATGAGGCTCGGCGGCTTCTGGCACGGACGCTGCGAAAAGCGGGAGCGGCTCATCGCGCAGCGCGCGGATCGTCCAAATGGCCTCGCGGCGGGCAAGCTTTAGCGAGGGGCGGAACGCATCAGCATCGGCAAGACGTTCGAGCGCCACAACAGGCACATTCGCGCGCCGCCAGAGATCCTCTATGCTTGCAAATGGCGTGTCTGCCCGCGCAGCGATGATTTTTGCGGCATCCTTATTGGCAAGTCCGCGCACCATGCGAAGCCCGAGGCGCACGGCGTGGCGATCTGGACCTAATTCAAAAGCCTGCGCAGTACCCAAGCCCTCACCCTGAGCGAAAGGTAGCCCGAGGTTCCATTGCGAGCGAAGCGGTTCGCAAAGGGAACGCAATGGAAGCGGGCGACTGGAGAGAACCGCCAAAGGCGGCGTCTCGAAGGGCGAGGGCGTCTCGGTGCTCGCAGGATGTACCCTTTGAGATGGAGGCTTTGCCTGCCCGTCATCCTTCGAGACGGCGCTTCGCGCCTCCTCGGGATGAGGAGCAGGGCTCTCGGATTTCTTGATAAGCTCCAGCGTGCAATCCCAGCGCGAGGCATTGATGTCGATCGCGCGCACCTCAACGCCATGCTCGCGCGCGTCGCGCACGAGCTGTGCCGGCGCATAAAATCCCATCGGCTGCGCATTAAGGAGCGCGGCAAGAAAAACGTCCGGATGCCAGCATTTCATCCAGGCCGAGGCATAGGCAATGAGCGCGAAAGAGGCGGCGTGCGATTCCGGAAATCCATAAGAGCCAAAGCCTTCGAGCTGGGCAAACGTGCGGGCGGCAAAATCGGGCGCATAGCCGCGCACGGTCATGCCGGAAATGAGTTTATCTTTAAATTTGCTGACGCCGCCCGTGTGCTTGAAGGTCGCCATGGCGCGGCGCAGTTCATCGGCTTCGCCGGGCGTGAACCCGGCGCAGGTGATCGCAACGCGCATCGCCTGCTCCTGAAAGAGCGGCACGCCGAGTGTCTTGCCGAGCACTTCTTTGAGCTCGGGCGTAGGATAATTTATGGCCTCCTTGCCTTCGCGCCGGCGCAAGTAGGGATGCACCATATCGCCTTGGATCGGGCCGGGGCGGACGATCGCGACTTCGATCACGAGGTCATAAAAGGTGCGCGGTTTTATGCGCGGTAGCATGGCCATTTGCGCGCGGGACTCGATCTGGAAGACGCCAATGGTGTCGGCCTTGCGGATCATCGCATAGGTGCGCGGATCCTCGGTCGGGATCGACGCAAGATCGAGCCGCGTGCCCTTGTGTTCAGCCAAAAGATCGAAGGCGCGGCGCATGCAGCCTAACATGCCGAGGCCGAGCACATCGACCTTCATGAAATGCAGCGCGTCGATATCGTCCTTGTCCCATTCGATGACCGCACGATTCTCCATCGCGGCAGGCTCGATCGGCACAAGCTCGTCGAGCCGGTCTTGGGTCAGCACGAAGCCGCCCGGATGCTGCGAGAGATGGCGCGGCGTGCCGATGAGCTCGTGGGCGAGATCGAGGGTGAGCCGCAGGCGGCGGTCGCTAAGATTGAGATTGAGTTCTTGCGCGTGCTCGGGGGTGATGGCTTCCGCGCCCCAGCCCGAAACCTGCGAGGCCAATGCGCTCGTCACATCTTCCGTCAACCCCAGTGCCTTGCCCACTTCGCGCACGGCGCCGCGCGCACGGTAGCGGATGACGGTCGCGCAGAGTGCCGCCCGCTCGCGGCCATAGGTCTCGTAAATCCACTGAATGACTTCTTCGCGCCGCTCATGCTCGAAATCGACATCGATATCGGGCGGCTCCTTGCGTTCCTGGCTCACAAAACGCTCGAACAAGAGATCGTTGCGCTCTGGGTCAATCGAGGTGATGCCAAGCACGAAGCAGACGGCGGAATTGGCGGCCGAGCCGCGGCCCTGGCACAAAATGCCGCGCGAGCGGGCAAAGCGCACGATCGCATGGACCGTGAGGAAATAGGGGGCATAGGAAAGCGCATCGATGAGCCGGAGCTCATGCTGCAAGAGTTTTATGACCTTTTCCGGCATGCCTTTGGGATAGCGCTTTGCCGCGCCTTCAAAAGTGAGCTTTTCGAGCGCCTCTTGCGCCGTGATATAGGGCGCGCTCACCTCGTTTGGGTATTGATATTTGAGCTCATCGAGGCTGAATTTGCAGCGTTCCGCGATCTCGATTGTGCGCGCAACGGCTTCCGGCCAGCGCGCAAAGAGCCGCGCCATTTCTTGCGGAGACTTCAAATAGCGGTCCGCAAAACGCTCGCGCCTAAAACCGGCATCATCGATGGTGCAGCCTTCGCGGATGCAGGTGACGACATCTTGAAGGATGCGGCGCTCGGGGATGTGGAAGAGAATATCATTGGTGGCGACTGTTGCCACGCCCGCTTTCGCCGCGAGATTTGCGAGCGCATGCAGGCGGAGCTGATCGCCGGGACGGCGGCGCAAGGTCAGCGCGAGATAGGCGCAATCGCCAAAAGTCTTGGCAAGACGGCGCAATTTTAGGGCGCAGTTTTCATCAGGCTCATCCGGGACAAGGATAGCGATCAGGTCCTCGCTCGCGCCGCCGATGTCATCCCAGGAAAGCGCGCAGCATCCTTTCCCGGCGCGGCCCTTGCCAAGGGTGAGCAAGCGGCAAAGCCGCCCATAGGCGGCACGGTCCGTCGGATAGACGAGAAGCGCCGTGCCGTCCTTAAGATCGAGGCGGCAGCCGATGACCACGCGCACGCCGCTCGCCTTTGCTGCCTCATGGGCGCGCACAATGCCGGCAAGCGAATTGCGGTCCGTGACCGCCAGCGCCTCGATGCCGAGCACCGCGGCTTGGGCAAAAAGCTCCTCGCAACTCGAGGCGCCGCGCAGAAAGGAAAAATGCGTCGTAACTTGCAGCTCGGCATAGCGGCTCATGCGCAAACTCTGAGTTTGATTCATCAGATAATGTCAATCCCGGGGCATAGCCCGGGAGTCGGACTCGCTGTTGTCAAGAATGCCTGAGGGCGTTCGAGAGAACAAAAGCATGGGAAAGTCAGTCCGGGGCGGCGCTAACTGTATTGGATCTTCAGGAGATCGAGTGAAAAAAGCTGGAATCGGGATTCTGTGTGCAGATAGCGGACTTCAAAAAACTTGAAGTCGCTACGTCTCGCCTTTGCGCATTTGGCATCAATAATCCGCATGATTTTCAGCTTGTCCTCGGCATCGGTCCGCGCGCCAAATACGATACCCGCCAAGTCCTGAAAGCGGTATTTCAATTTTCGTTTATCTTTCGAGCTCATATCGAAACCGGAGTGCACCACGATCCGGTACTCTTCCTCGTGAGCCCATTCCGGTGTTTTGTAGAGGGCACTTTCACCAAATGTCTGCCAATAGCCCCTGCGCCAAGCGTCGAGATCAGTGTAAATCGCATCTCGGCATATACTTAACGATCCGTTGTCGCCAAGATACCAAAAGTTATTCATGTGTATTTGTGATATCGAACCCAGCGACCGGAAAAAGTCGACAGCGGGATACTGTGCCGTGTAACGTACAGGGTTCAATTCATGGCTGACTTCGCTTGAATAATAAGTAATGCCCTTGTCCTTCGAGCCGCCTGCTCCCGTTACTCGCTCAATTAAGAGGGTTTGAATGCCCTTTGCGTTTGCCGTGGTCCTAAACATGAGGCAGACACCGCGATGCCCGCTGGCATAGGTGCTCCACATGGAAAGGTCTTCCGCGGTTTTCGTGAAACACGCCCGTACCAATCTCGATGGACAAGCTTATCGAGCGCAGCGACGTAGGCGACCGGGAAACGGCTCGCCAGAAATACCATCGGCTTCTGTTCGTCGCGGTTCGGCACATTATACTCGTTTATGAGCATCATTTGGGCGACGGCCGCCTCGTTCGCCGCGAATAATGCCTCGGATATCCTCTCAGGCGGGTACTCAGACGATGTGATTTTCATCACGCCCTCCATCATCGCAATTGCACCGCGTCTTAGCTCCTCGAGCGGCGGTGTGGAATCCAACACCTGAAGCGGTAACCTACCGCGTTTCTGATATTCCGTTAGAATGATCTGCAGCACGAAGCCGTGTAAAGCCCGCAGGTAACTTGTCAGCTCACTTCGCCGCACTGGGGTCGTTCTGGCGGCCATGGTCGATAGGAATGTTTTTACCGCCGGCTCTTCCAGAAATTCGGCAGAGATTCTTCCGTAGATTTCGCGGGTGGGCGCTTCGAGTAATTTCTGCGGGACCCAAAAGACGATATCCTTTAGGATCTTTGGATCGAATTGGTCCCCTGCAGTGAAGCAGCAATCAGCAGTTATGAGGACGCATAGGATGTAGTGCTTCAGAAAATTCCTCCAAACGATTTCGTCGCCACGCCAAAAGAGATCCTTAAATCCCTCCATCGGATCATTGAGCTCGTCTGGCGTGCTAAAATAGATTTCTTGATTTTCCAGCTCGTGAAACCCATCGAGCACGGCTTTGATCGGACGATAGCGATAGAAGTATTCTGTCATGGCTACGGCGCGAGGATGGCGGGGTGGAGTGGGAAGTTTATACCGCTAGGCGCAGAAACCTCAGGCGGCGAGCATCCGCTTGGGGTCACAAGCAGAGATTCAAACTGAGGCGCTGCCAAATTTTTACTGGTCATGCGAAGACCCCATGAACATACCAGCGCACATCGCCAGTCGCGGGATCCTCGCCATCGCCTGAGCGAAAAAGCCAGAACCGCTCGCCGGTCTCATCCTCGATGAGAAAATAGTCGCGGATGGCGGCGGTCTCTTCTTCGTCCAGCCACCATTCGCCAAAAATTCGCTCAGGCCCATCGGCTTTCGCTACATGCCGCCTGATGCCCCGCCAGGTAAAATGCGCGGGCGGGTGGTTGGGCAGAAGCGCCAGGGCATCGGCCGGCTCGGGCGGCGATAGCAAGCGGCTCGGCCTTGGCCAATGCTTTGGCCAGCCTGTGCCCGCGGGTGGCGCAAGGGGAGGAAGGATTTGCACCGAGCGTTCGGGCCAATCGCTCTCGGCGGGTGCTGCCCGGTAGAGTTTCGTCACGCCCGGCCGATTGATGAGCGTATCGACAAGGGCCGAGAGATCGGGTTCTGCGTCTTGGCCAAAACTGCGGCATTGGCAGGGGGCAAGCGGCTCGGTGAGCGAGGCCGAAAGCACCATTTCTTCGATGCCAAAACCCGGATCAATGGTCTCGAGCTTTTGGGTCAAGAGTCTTGTCAGCCGGGCAGGGTCGCGTAGCGGCTTGGATGTTCCGGCGCGGATCGCCTCAACGCGCTGATCGACCCGGTAAAAGAGAAGATCGAGTCGGCGCGCCCCAAGGCCTCGGCGCTCCAGCGCTTCGCAAAGCAAGGCCGCGAGCTTTTGCGTAGAGCGGGCAAGAGTCTCCGGCGCGCCGATAGGTTCGGCAAAGGCGCAGCGCGTATATATGAGTCCGGGAGGAAGGATTGGCCGAAGAGGCTCGGCAAGGTGGCCAAAGACTTGGTCGAGGCGGCGCAGCGGCGTCTCGCCAAAGCGCAGCGCCAAGGGCGCGCGGGGAACGGCAGCCAAGCGACCGATCGTGTCAAAACCGAGCCGCTGCAGGCGAAGGGCAAGGGCCGGATCAAGGCGCAGCGCTGCCACGGGCAGCGGGCCGATGGCCGCGGCAATTGCGC
>JBPYDY010000091.1:0-6850 GCA_051986155.1 Methylocella sp. | reverse complement strand
GCGCGGGATGCTCTTAGCCGCGGCGCGCCGATCCTGTGCGATTCGAACATGCTCGCCCGCGGCATCATTACGGCGCGCCTTCCTCACGGCAACGAAGTCAGCTGCAGCCTCGACAATCCAGCCGCTGCGTCGTTGGCACAAGAGCTCGGCACGACCCGCAGCGCCGCTGCGCTTGAACTTTCGAAACACAGGCTCGACGGCGCAATCATCGCGATCGGCAATGCGCCGACGGCCTTATTCCATTTGCTCGAAATGCTCGACGAAATCCCCGCACGCCCTGCCTGCGTTGTCGGATTGCCGGTCGGTTTCGTGGGCGCGGCGGAATCGAAAGCGGCCCTCATCGCCGATGCGCGCCTCCCGTTCATCACCGTCAAGGGCCGCAAAGGGGGCAGCGCCATGGCGGCAGCCGCGTTGAATGCAATCGCGAGTGATGCCGAATGAGCGGCCCTTCCCCGTCGGACGGTTGCCTCTACGGCGTCGGCCTTGGCCCTGGCGATCCCGAGCTTGTGACCGTGAAGGCGACAAAGATCCTCGGCCGTGTGCCCGTCGTCGCGTCTTTTGCCAAGAAAGGGGCGATCGGACGAGCGCAGGCCATAGCCGACCGCTGGGTTTCAAAGAGCTGCCGCCGCCTGCCGTTGATTTATCCGGTGACGACGGAGCTGCACTTCTGCGACCCCGCCTATGTCGCGCAATTGCGCGGCTTTTATCAGGATGCGGAAGAGAGGATCGCACCATCCCTCTTGGCTGGAGAGGATGTTGCTATTGTTTGCGAGGGCGATCCTTTTTTCTACGGCTCCTTCATCCATCTTTTTGTCCGGTTGAGGGATCGATTCAAAATCGAGATCGTTCCTGGCGTGACAAGCATATCGGGTTGCTGGAGCGCGGCGAAAACGCCGATTGCATGGGGCGATGATGTTTTGAGCATCTTGCCGGGCACTCTCGGCCACGCCGCTCTCGTCCGCCATCTCGGAACCAGCGAAGCGGCGGTCATCCTCAAAATTGGCGCCAATCTCGCCAAAATCCGCGCCGCGGTTGTGGAGGCCGGACGGCTCTCGACAGCGCTTTACGTCGAATATGGAACGAGCGAAGCCCAAACAATCATGCCGCTTGCCGATAAGGGCGATGGCCACGCGCCTTACTTTTCCTCGATCCTCATTCCCGGGCACGGCAGGCACGCATGAATGCAGCGGGAAGCTTGCGAATCATCGGTCTTGGTCCCGGCGGACCCGAATGGCTTACGCCGGAAGCCTCGCAATGGATTGCCTCGGCAAGCGCCCTCATCGGCTATACCGGCTATCTCGATCGGCTTCCGCTGAGAGAAGGCCAGGCGCGCTACCCAAGCGGCAATGGGGCCGAACTCAAGCGTGCGCGCGAGGGCTTGCGGATCGTTGAAGGCGGAGCCCATGCCGCCATCGTCTGTAGCGGCGATCCGGGCGTCTTTGCAATGGCCGCGGCTGTCTTCGAGGCGATCGAGGCGGGCAAACCCTGCTGGCGCGACCTCGATATCGCGGTCTGCCCAGGGATTTCGGCAATGCAGGCTGCCGCCGCGCGCGCCGGCGCTCCCCTCGGCCATGATTTTTGCGCGATCTCTTTGTCCGACAATCTCAAACCTTGGTCCCTGGTGGAAAAGCGCCTGGCCGCAGCCGCAGACGCGGATTTCGTGATCGCGCTCTATAATCCCGCCTCCAGCGCGCGGCCTTTGCGCATATTTGATGCCTTCGCCTTGCTGCGCGGCCTGAAACCCAGTGAAACACCCGTCGTTTTCGCCCGCGCGGTCGGGCGTCCGGACGAAACCGTTGTTGTCGAAACGCTGGCGAGGGCAGATCCGTCCCGCGCGGATATGAGCACGCTTATCATCGTCGGCTCGAGCGCGACTCGCATGATTCCACGTAACAATGCCACGCCTTTCGTTTATACTCCGCGGAGCGCAAGCTGATGACGCAGAATAAAGTCCATGACTTGCGCGTGATCGTGAAAGGTCGCCTGCAAATGCGAGCTCGGACGCGCGACCATAATGACCGGCAGCCCAAGATTCCGGGCGGCGAGAATTTTAGCGAAGGCCGCCTCGCCGCCGCTGTTCTTAGTCACGAGCCTATCGATCGATTCCTCGCGCAACAGCTTTTCCTCCGCCTCAACCGCAAACGGACCGCGCCCGTGAATGACCCGGCAATTGGGCAAGACGGGCGAAGCGGCGGCCGGTTCGATGGTGCGGATCAGGTAGAAATGCTGAGGCGCCGTGGCAAAGGCCTCGAGTCGCAGCCGCCCGATGGTCAAAAAGACCCGCTTCGGTTCGGGCCCCAAGGCGGCAGCGGCGGCGGCCATGTCAGGGGCATCGATCCAATGGTCTTGCGCCGTTCGAACCCAGGGTGGGCGCGAAAGAACGGCAAGTGGAATCTTTGCCCGGGCCGCCGCTATCTCCGAGTGGCGCGAGATTTGTTCCGCGAAAGGATGCGTGGCATCGACCAGCACATCGATGCGCTCGGCTTTAAGATATTCAATAAGCCCCTCGACGCCGCCAAAGCCGCCAACGCGATAGGGGATCGGTGGTGTGATGACCGCCCTGGTGCGTCCGGCAAAAGACATTGTTGCGGAAATGCCGCGCGCTCCGGCAAGAAGATGCGCGAGCTTGCTTGCCTCAGAAGTTCCGCCGAGCATCAAGACCCGCATCACTTGATCCGTTGGCTCATCGCGCGATGACTTCGCCAGCTTCCGAACAATGGCTGACGCTTATCGGCATCGGAGAAGATGGTGTCGAGGCGCTTTCTCCCGCCGCACGAAAATCGCTCTTGCAAGCCCGGCTCGTCGTGGGAGGAGCCCGGCACCTCGCGCTTGCGGGCCCTCTTGCCTGCGAAACCATGATTTGGCCATCGCCTCTCACTGACGCCATTCCGGCGATTCTTGCAAGGCGGGGCTCGCCTGTCTCAGTTCTATCCTCGGGTGACCCATTCTTTTATGGCGCCGGGACGCTCTTTGCCGCCCATCTCGCGAGGGGCGAGATGCAATGCTTTCCGGCTCCTTCGGCTTTCAGCCTCGCGGCAGCACGCCTCGGTTGGAGCCTGCAAGATTGCAGCCTCGTCTCTCTGCATGGGCGCGATTTCGCCCGCATTATTCCCCATCTTCAGCCAGGCGCAAGACTCCTTTGCCTGTCGTGGGACGAGACGACCCCCCCGAGGCTCGCCAAGTTTTTTTGCGCCCGCGGGCTTGGCGAAACGCGGATCATTGTGCTCGAGGCTATGGGAGGCAAAAGAGAGCGCATACGCGAGACATCGGCCGCGGATTTCGACCTTGAGGACATCGATCCCCTCAACGTCGCGGGGCTCGAAATTCCCGCTGGCGGGCCGGCGAGCTTTCTGCCTCTTTCGAACGGTCTTGCCGATTCCTGGTTTATGACCGATGGCCAGCTCACCAAGCGGGAGGTGCGCGCGATCACGCTATCGTCGCTCGCCCCAAGGCGCGGCGAGCTTTTGTGGGACGTTGGCGCAGGATCGGGTTCGATCGCAATCGAATGGCTGCTCGCCGACCCCGCCAATCATGCAATAGCAATCGAAGCGCGGGAGGATCGCGCAAACCTCATCAGGCGCAACGCCGAAGACCTTGGCGTGCCCCAAATCGAAATCGTGCTGGGAACAGCGCCTGCGGTTTTTGCTAAACTCCCAAAGCCACAGGCGATTTTTGTCGGCGGCGGAACAAACGATGCGCGCCTCCTCGAGGCGGCCTATGCGGCTTTGCCCGCAGGCGGCCGGCTCGTCGCCAATGCGGTGACGCTGGAATCCGAAACAGAATTTTTACGCTGGTTCAAGCGGCTCGGCGGCACTTTGATGCGGATCGAAATCTCGCACGCAAATGCGCTTGGGTCGTTTCAAGCCTGGCGTCCCGCTAGGCCCATTACCCAATGGTCCGTCTCGAAGCGGTGAGGACCATTCCGATACCGAACACACCAAACAGCACCGCCCTGGGCATTATGCTCAGGAGTTGATCTAAGCTTGTCGCGAACCTC
The DNA here is from genome assembly GCA_051986155.1 of Methylocella sp. Lineage (GTDB taxonomy): Bacteria > Pseudomonadota > Alphaproteobacteria > Rhizobiales > Beijerinckiaceae > Methylocapsa. The sequence goes on along the minus strand of JBPYDY010000091.1, from coordinate 2,853 downwards.
AACTTTTGGTTAAACAAGATCCTCAGTCCAGATTTTATTGACGGCATTGATCGGCCGGCAGGCAAGTGAGACATTTATCAAGTGAAACGTTACCAAGTAAAATGTTGTACTGACGAAGCTCTGCGGCGGGGAACAGCGGAATGAATGGCGAGAGCGTAAACACGGGCCGGCTTGCGACTGTTTTTGGCGGCTCGGGCTTTATCGGGCGTCATGTGGTGCGTGCCTTGGCGCAGCGTGGCTGGCGGATCCGTGCCGCCTCCCGCAGGCCCGACCTTGCATTTCACCTGCAGCCGCTCGGAAATGTCGGCCAAATTCACGCGGTCCAGGCGAATGTGCGCGACCTGGAATCCGTGGCGCACGCGCTGCGGGATGCACATGCCGCCATAAATCTTGTTGGCATTCTGCATCAGCGGGGCGCGCAGCGCTTTGATGCTATTCACCACCTTGGCGCCGAAAACATAGCCAAGGCGGCCAAGCAGGTGGGCCTTAACGTCCTGGTGCAAATATCGGCGATCGGAGCAGACCCTTCATCGGCATCCGTCTATGCGCAGACGAAGGCCTTCGGCGAGGCGGCGGTGCGCCAAATCGTTCCTGATGCAATCATCATGCGGCCCTCGATCGTATTCGGGCCGGAGGACCAATTCTTCAACCGGTTTGCGGCCATGGCCCGGTTCCTGCCGGCATTGCCATTGATTGGCGGGGGCAAAACCAAATTTCAGCCGGTCTTCGCGGGAGATGTCGCCGAGGCGGTCGCGCTTGCTATCGAGGGCAAGGCTGTAGCGGGAATAACCTACGAGCTGGGCGGACCGGAAATTGCGACGTTCCGGGAGATCTTCACATACATCCTGTCCGTGACCGGGCGCACTCGCTACCTCTTACCAATTTCGTTCAAGGGCGCAGCTTCCTTCGCTCGTGTTTCCGAAATCTTGCACAAATTGTCGTTCGGACTTTTGCCGGAAGCGTTTACGCTCACCCCTGACCAGGTGAGGCTGCTTCGAGAAGATAATGTCGTGTCACCTTCCGCCGATGCCGAGGGGCGAACCCTCCACGGCTTGGGCATTTCGCCCGAACCGTTTCGAACGATCGTGCCTTCCTATCTCTACCGCTATCGGAAAACCGGGCAGTTTGCGAGCCTCCGCGGCGATTGACGGCTCATTGCGGGCTCGGTGCGGAATGCGGCGTTGCCCGGGCAGATCGTATAATGGCGCCTGCAATGCACACCATGAAGGCCGTCGCAAATAGCGGGGTGAGCAAATTCGCAACCGGCACCGCAAGGAGTGCCGCGACGAACAACCCCGCGCCAAACAAGCGAAAATTGTTGCTCTTTCGCAGCCGGCGCACCTCGGAGAAGGGAAGGTGCCGGGCAGCAGCAAGTTCGAAATATCCGCGCCCGGACAAATAGGCGTTGGCGGCAAAGAAAGCCACGCCGTTTATGCCCGGAACCAGCAGCAAAAAGAGCGCAGCCAAATTAACGGCAAGCGAAACGGCCGAAAACTTGATTGAAAGCCACAAAGATTGGCTAAAGGGGGGGGCGCGGCCAGGCGGTGCTTCAGGAACGAGCTCCCGCTCCGCCAAGATGGCAACTTCGTCGAAAAAATATCCGGCAACGATAAAGGAAACGGGCGTGATCAAAAACGCAAGGCCGATGACGAGCCCCGCGCCGCTTAGCCACGATAACGCCGCTGCCGCCCAGGGGTGGGCAAGTCCAGCGCTCGCCACGACGAGCTTGTGGAGAAATGCCCAGACGAGACCGAGCAGAGCAAAGGTCAGCGCCAGCGTCTTCCAAAGAACCCGCCGGAAGGGCGGCGTCAAAATCACGCTTGCGGCGGCGAGCGCGGCATCAAGCATTTGCGATCCTGACACCATTTCGAGGCGAAAGCTGGTGCAGATTAGTCAACGGTCTGCTCGATCCGCTGCATGTCTTCGTCGGAAAGGCCGAAATGATGGCCGATCTCATGCACCAGGACATGGGTGACGATTTCGCCGAGCGTCGATTCGTGCTCCGCCCAGTAGTCGAGGATCGGGCGGCGGTAAAGCCAGATCATGTTCGGGAATTGGCCGGTTGCGGGAGTTGCCGCGGATTGCGCGCGGCCGCGGCCGCGGAACAGGCCGAGGAGATCGAATTCGCCCTCGCAGCTCACCGCGTTGAGCGTTTCCTTGTCGGGAAAATCTTCGACCCGGATCACGACGCCTTCGCAAAGCCGGCGAAAACGCTGAGGCAGGGCGGCGAAGGCAGATTGTGCCATCAGCTCAAAATCGGCGAGCGAAGGTGCCGCCAGATTGTGCAGCTCGGATAGGCGCGTTTTCAAGAGGCTTCGTTCTCCGTTGCGGGCCGGATGCGGCGCCTTAGGCGGACGTAGAGCGCGCCGGAGCCGCCGTGCGGGCGCGCGGCCTCTTCAAAACCGGCAACGATCGCGTGATATTCTGGGCCGCACAGCCAGTCCGGCACAGATTGGCGCAATACCCCTCGCGCGAAATCGCCGGATGCAGCACGGTTGCTCTTGCCGGTCACCACGAGAACGAGCCGCGCCCCGTCGCTCTGCGCCCGTAACAGGAATTTGCGCAAGGCCACAAAAGCTTCCTCGCGGCGCATGCCGTGCAGGTCGATCTCGGCGTCGGGAGCGGCACGGCCGCGCGAAAGCTTCTGGCGCAGCCGCCGTTCTATGGGCGCGGGTGGAGGCCGCATTTTTGGCGCAGCCTGCTTAGACGCTCCTTTCGATCCTGTTCCCTTTGGCGGCCGATGAGCCGATTCGGAGGGATCTGGGACCGAATCGACTTTGGGTTGCGGACACTGCGCCTTTTGGCCACGCCTCGGCATGACGCTCCGCGTCGCCTCAAACCATAGCTGGAGCT
>JBPYDY010000090.1:0-2186 GCA_051986155.1 Methylocella sp. | reverse complement strand
GAGGCGAAACGAAGGATCTCCGAGGGCATGGAAGTGCTGCGCCGCGATTACCTCGATAAGGTCGCTCATAGCGAGGCAAGCTGGAATGGCGACACCGCAGACGTGCGAGTCGCGGCCTTTGGGCAGGCCATCACTGGAAAAATCTGCGTCATGAGCGATAGTTTGCGAATAGAGGTACAACTGCCCTGGTTCCTTGCCGCGCTGACCGGCCGGATCCAAAGCGTGCTTAAGAGCAGCGCCGAAGACTCGTTGCGGATTGGCCATACCCCGCCGAAAGCATGAGATGCGGCAATCCTCTGGCGCCGAAAGGTGGCGGGGGGCGCAAGCTGATGGCGTTCATGGCCCGGCCGCAGCCTGGCTATTGACTTTATCGAGATCCAAACTAACCAGTTTGCGGTCGAGACGCTGCCGAAACGCGCGCGTCGCTCAATAGCTAGGGCCCATCGCAATGCAGATGAAATTCGCGTTTGTATCTGTCGCCTTCCCGCTTCTCATGGTGGCTACGGTGATCCCCGCGATGTGCCAGTCGAGGGCACAGCAGCAGGCCGCATGTCAGGATGATGCCTTGAGGCTGTGCCCAAACCAAGTTCCGGACGAGGTGGCGATACGCAATTGCCTGGCGGGGCAAAGGGCGAATCTCAGCCCGGCTTGCCGCGCGCAGTTCAAGACCACGTCACGCCATCGCCGCGCGCACTGAGGAAGATCGGCCTCTAGCGGTCAGGCTGCTCGGGCCAAAGCCGAAAGCGCCGCGCAGACATCCGCAACAACCGTTTCGACAAGATCGAGGTTGTCGGCTTCGGCCATGACCCGGATGACGGGCTCGGTGCCGGACCGCCGGACGACAAGGCGGCCGTTGTGCCCAAGCCGCGCGCGGCCCTTATCGGCTGCAAGTGCGATCGCGGCTTCCTCTAGAGGCCGTCCGGGCGCAAATGCGACATTTCGCACGATCTGCGGCAGAGGTTCGAATAGCCTGCAGACTTGGCTCACCGGCTTATTCCGCTGCTTGACGATTGCCAAGAGCTGCAAAGCGGCGACGAGTCCGTCTCCCGTCGTGCAATAGTCTGTAAGGATGATATGTCCGGATTGCTCGCCGCCGACATTAAATCCCTCCGCCCGCATGTGTTCGAGCACATAGCGGTCGCCGACGGCAGTGCGGGCGAGCGACAGACCGAGCCCTTGCAAATAACGCTCGAGGCCAAGGTTCGACATGACCGTCGCGACAATACCCGGTTGCGACAAACGGCCTTCTTGCCGCCAGCGTTGGGCAATCGCGGCGAGCACCTGATCGCCATCGACGATTTTTCCGGTCTCGTCGACGACGATCACCCGGTCTGCGTCGCCGTCAAGCGCGATGCCGATGTCGGCGCGCACCTCCCGCACCTTCTTGATGAGCGCCGCGGGAGCGGTCGAGCCGATGTCCCGGTTGATGTTGAAACCATCCGGCTCGACGCCAATCGGCACGACTTCTGCGCCAAGCTCCCAGAGCGCCTCGGGCGCAACTTTATAGGCGGCGCCATTGGCGCAATCGACGACGATGCGCAAGCCTTCGAGCGACAGATTGCGGGCGAGCGTGCGCTTGGCGAATTCGATATAACGGGCGCGGTCGCCCTCGACCCGCATGGCGCGGCCGAGATCGGCAGGCTTGGACAATTTGAGCCTGGCGGGCTCCTCCATCAGAAATTCGATCTTTTCTTCAAGCTCGTCCGACAATTTATAGCCGTCCGGGCCGAACAATTTGATCCCATTGTCTTCAAAAGGATTGTGAGAGGCAGAAATCATGACGCCGACGTCCGCCCGCATGGAAGGGGTGAGCATCGCCACGGCGGGCGTCGGCATTGGCCCGAGCAAAAGAACGTCGATGCCGACCGAGGTAAACCCCGAGACCAAAGCATTTTCGATCATATAGCCGGAGAGCCGCGTGTCTTTGCCGATCACCGCGCGATGCCGGTACTCGCCGCGCTGGAAGGCGATCCCGGTCGCCTGGGCAACGCGCATGGCAAGTTCGGGCGTGATTTTGCCGTTTGACAGGCCTCGAATGCCGTCCGTTCCAAAATGCTTTTGTGCCATCGCCATACTATCCTTCGCTGATGTCGGCTTCCTTGCTAATCGCTAGCAAGCCAACTCTTCGTGTCAGCATTATAGAACACATTAATCTCGCACAGGGTAAGTTTTTAGTGAAAATTTTG
>JBPYDY010000089.1:0-11899 GCA_051986155.1 Methylocella sp. | reverse complement strand
CAAGAGAACAAAACGCGGCTCGGACAGTTACAACCCGCCGGTCACCAAGTCACAACCCACAGGCTAAGTCTTTGAACCAAAAAGGATAGAAAAATGAGAGTACAGTTCCGCGGGAACGAGATCTCTTGGCCGCACCATAGGAGCTTGGTCGAATATTGACATTGGCTCATATTCTTCAATTAATCTATGCCCCAACCGGGGCCTGGCCCTTGCAGCGCTCCCCTATAAGCCTTACCAATCCGCGCCAAGTCTGGGAGACCCGCCATAGTGCGGGCGCCGCCTAGCAAGCGGATTGGATGCGTCTGTCGCGCCGAATGCGGTATCTGCGATTCCTTGTTGTCTTGTTCACGCTCGCTGCCGGTCTTTGCCCGGCAAGCGCGATTGAATCGGTCCGCGTGCCGCTTGAATCGCATGCGATCGACCTGACAAAAGCTTTCGAGTCCTATCACTCGGAAAACGACCGTTTGCTGGTGTCCACCGCACCCGGCTCGGACGGCATCGTCCGCCGGATAGAGGTGAGGGCGCGGGAAGAAGGCACGCACCCAGATTGGATCGTCTTCGCCCTCACCAACGATACCAGCGAGCAAATCGAACGGCTGCTGGTTGCACCTCATTTCCGGCTGGTGGGCTCCGGCGTTATCTGGCCCGACCTCGGCGCATCGCGAATTACCGCAATTACCGCAAGCCAGGGATTCCCGATCGAGCGCGAGGAGAACCCAGACGCGGACGTATTCCGCTTGACCCTCGATCCTGGAACAACCGTTACCTATGTTGCGGAGCTCCGGAACCCCAACCTGCCTCAGCTGCACCTATGGGAGCCGAATGCCTACAAAGACAGAATGACGAGCCTTGCCCTTTATAAGGGAATCGTCATCGGGGTTGCCGGGCTGCTGGCGCTGTTTCTTTCCATTATCTTTGTTGTCAGGGGCGCCGTGATCTTCCCTGCCGCCGCGGCGCTTGCGTGGGTGGTCCTCGCCTATGCCAGCATTGACTTCGGCTTCTGGGCCAAGGTCTTCGGCACCGGCGGCGAATTGGACCGCGTTTGGCGCGCCGCCACTGAAACCACTCTCTCGGCGACGCTCGTGGTCTTTCTGTTCGCCTACCTCAAGCTCAACCGCTGGCACGTGCGTGCCTCGCATGTGGCAGTGGCGTGGCTCATCTTTCTTGCGGCGCTTGCCTGCCTTGCCATTTACAATGCGCCCGTCGCGGCGGGCATCGCCCGGATATCGCTGGCAACGATCGCCGGTGCGGGGTTCGTTCTCGTGCTTTATTTAGCGATGCATGGCTACGACCGGGCGATCATGCTGATACCAGCCTGGTTCCTGCTTCTCCTTTGGGTGATCGGCGCAGCCTTTACGGTCACTGGCAAGCTCACCAATGACCTTGTCTCCCCCGCCCTGCTCGGCGGGCTGGTGCTGATCGTCATGCTGATTGGTTTCACCATCATGCAAAACGCCTTCGCAGGCAGCGCGCTTGCGGCAGGCAGCCTCTCCGACTCGGAGCGAAAGGCGCTCGCGCTGACGGGGAGCGGCGATAGTATTTTTGACTGGGACGTTGCAGGCGATCACGTCTATGTTTCGCCTGATTTCGAAATTCAGTTGGGTCTTGCCCGCGGGGCCCTCGATGGGCCGGCGTCCTCCTGGCTGAAGATTGTGCACCCGAGCGAAAGAGAGCGTTTCCGCGCCTGCCTTGACACAATCATCGAGCAGAAATGCGGTCGGATCGATCAGGAATTCCGCCTGCGCGGCGACGGTGCGGATTACTTTTGGTTTCGCTTGAGAGCCAGGCCGGTGACGGGAGCCGATGGCGAGGTGATTCGTATTGCCGGCACTTTTGCCGATGTTACCGAGGCGAAGGTCGCCGAGGAAAGGCTCTTGCATGACGCCGTGCATGACAATCTCACCGGCTTGCCGAACCGGGAACTTTTCTCCGATCGCATCGACCGGGCCCTGACGCTCGCGCAAAGCGACGATAGCATCCGCCCCGCCATTGTTTGCATCGACATCGACCGGTTCAAACAGATCAACGAGGCGGCGGGCCTTTCTGCCGGCGATTCCATTCTGCTAACCGTTGCACGGCGGTTGGCGCGGATTCTGAAACCGCAGGATACTCTCGCCCGCCTTTCGGGCGATGAGTTTGCGGTCTTGATCGTTTCGGAGTTCGAGACGGCCCAAATCAGTGCTCTCGCAAATCTTGTCCGCCGCGTCGTATCAACCCCAGTGACATTCAACGAGCAAGAAATTCCGCTCACCGCGTCGATCGGGCTTGCGCTCTTTGACCCGCAGCTTCACGCAACGCGTGAAGACATGCTTAAGGATGCCGAAATTGCGATGCGGCAAGGCAAGCGCATGGGCGGCAATCGCATCGAAGTCTTTCGGCCGTCGATGCGCACCCTGCGTCCGGATCGCTTTGGTCTCGCCGATGACCTACGCCGCGCGCTCGACCGCGCCGAAATCAAGGTCCTTTTTCAACCGATCGTCCGGCTTGAAGATCGCACGGTCGCGGGCTTTGAGGCCTTGCTCCGGTGGGATCACCCGCGCCGGGGCCGGCTTGGCCCCGCGGAATTCATCTCTCTTGCAGAGGAGACCGGCACAATTGTCGACCTCGGAATTTTCGCGTTGGAGCGAACGGGCTGCGAGCTCGCCGCTTGGCAGCATGCACTCGATGTCGATCCACCCATCTTTGCAAGTGTCAACGTCTCCTCGCGCCAATTACTCCGCCACGACCTTCTTCATGACGTGCGCGCGGTGCTGAGCCGGTCCAATCTAGCCACGGGCAGCCTCAAACTCGAATTGACCGAGGGGCTCGTCATGGAAAACCCGGAATTTGCCGCCCAAATGCTTGCCCGAATCCGCGAGTTGGGCGCTGGCCTGTCGCTCGACGATTTCGGCACCGGCTATTCGTCCTTGGCTTATCTACAAAGATTTCCGTTCGATACGATTAAAATCGACCAGTCCTTCGTTCGTCCGAATGGCAAGAGCGCAAGGCCCATTATTCTGCGCGCGATGATCACACTCGCACATGATCTCGGCATGGAGGTTGTCGCGGAAGGCGCGGAAACGGAATCCGATACCGTCGAACTCTATCAGCTCGGTTGCGAATACGCGCAGGGTTATGCCTTCGGCCATCCATTGAGCGCGATCGAGGCGCGCAAACTCGTCGGCGCCGCCCCCGTCGCTGCTTAATCAAAAAGATACGAATTTCTGGCTGAGATACAGGCAGGGTCCCCTCGGCACACTGTCGCTTTCCAATGCGCAAACTGAGCCTCGTTTTGCCTTTTGCGCTGGCATTGGGCGCGTGCGCAGGGCGCGCCCCCCAGCCCATCGCCGTGGTTCAGCCGCAAGATCCCTACGCGGATTGTGCGGCAATTACCGCCGAAATCGAAGCCAACAACCGCCACGTCAACGAGCTCGCCAGCGAAGGAAATTTAAAGGTCGCCCAAAACGTTGCGGCCGGGGTCGCGGGGGTCTTCGTCCCGGTTCTTTGGTTTGGCATGGATTGGCAAGGCGCCGCGGGCACGGAAGCCGCGGCTCTTCAAAGCCGCCAGCAATATCTTGCGACACTCGCACAGCAACGTTGCGGTCCTCCCGCACCGCGCCGTTAAATCGCAAAAGGCGACGTTACGTTATCCCGATGCTATCCGAAGCGGCGGTTCGCTTGCTTGCGGTCCCGGCCAGCTACAAGGTGGAAGCCTGCACCCTTGCCGTTGTCCGGTGGCCCGATTCTGGCGCCTTGTTGTTAGGCGTGTCCCGCCCCGGAGGATAGGTGGCCAAGGTCGATCCCAGCTTTGCGCAACGCCCGCTCATACTTTGATTCGAGCGCCGGATCAAAAATCAGGGAAGGGTCCGCAGGACAATTGAGCCAGCCGTTTTGCTGAATCTCGGCTTCGAGCTGGCCAGCGGCCCAGCCGGCATAACCCAAGGCCAGCACTGCCTTACCTGGACCAGAACCGCTGGCGATCGCACGCAAAATATCGATTGTCGCGGTCAAGGATACTCCGCCGCCGATCGGCAAAGTCGAATTGTCGATGCAAAAATCACTGGAGTGAAGCACAAAGCCGCGGCCGGTATCGACCGGGCCGCCGCTGAGGACGAGCAATGAGTTTGCCTCTGCAGGCAGCCTTATCGCTTCGTCCGGACCGACAACCTTGAGTTGCACCAGCAACTGACGAAAATCCACTCGTTCTGCCGGCCGGTTGACAATGATCCCCATGGCGCCCTCTTCCGAATGGGCACAGATGTAAATCACCGAGCGCGCAAAGCGGTCATCGAGAATCCCAGGCATCGCAATAAGCATTTGCCCATCGAGAAAGCCGCACGGACCCTGCGGCAAAGGCGTCGGCAACTTAATCTCACCCATGTCAAGCGCCTCTCACGAATGAAACCAAATTGAAACACACCGTGTTGCGAATTTCAGCCAGGCGAAATAAGTTGCAGGCCGATTTTGGCCAGCGGTCCAATCGATCTAATGCAAAACCCCTTTCAGCTTTCAAGACCCGAATTGGGAGTTAATCTCTTTGCCGCTTGTGCGAGCCTTTTACTCCTGCTGTTTCCAGACTTATCACATTGCGATCCTTACGTAAGCGACTGGTCGCCCGGACCGAAATCCGCCGTGCGGCTGATTGCCGCTGGGGGCCTGGCCGGGGGCGACTACCACGCCGGGATCGAAATCCAACTTGACCCAGGCGCTTTCACTTATTGGCGCATGCCAGGAAGCGCCGGCGTGCCGCCGGCATTTTCGTTCGAAGGCTCGACCAATGCCGTTGAAATCACCGTATCTTATCCCGCTCCGATGCGAATTGTGGAGAAAGGGATAGAGGTTTTTGGCTATCGCGATCATGTGATTTTTCCGATTCGCATTAAACCCCTCAATGCAGCAGCCCCCATCCAAGTGACCCTGACCCTTACTTACGGTGTCTGCGCACGGGTGTGTCTGCCGAGTAAGGGAGAGGCGAAGCTTAGCCTGTTCCCGGCGGCGTCCAGCGGTCCGGAGGAGAGCCTTATCGCCGCTGCGGATGCTCTGGTACCCGTGCAGCTATCGGCGCAGGAAGGCGGCGCCAAGGTTGCGATCACGCGCGACGAAGCGGCGCCATTGCCTACATGGCGGGCTTTGGTGCGCGCCGGTTCCGCCGAAGACATTTTTTCCGAAGCGCCGCGCGGATGGTATTTCGATACGGAAGCCACAGGCCAGCCAAACGAATTCAAGATTGTCGAAATTGAGCGGCCGCGTGAAGGCAGCCCCAAGCGGCCGCCGCTGATCCTCACCGTGAAAAATGAACAGAAAAGTTACGAATTCAGTGTCGATCTCGATGCGGCTTCCGGCAGCGAGAGGGACGCTCAAGCGGCGCCGAAGCCTGTCCCTTGATCCGCGGAAGTGACAGCGGCTGTTCATGGAACTCTCGAGCTTCTTTGCCCGTACTCTCCTGTGTCGCAAATAGACGACGCGGTTTTTCTTGAATGTTGGCAGGAGTCCAAGTCACAGATAGTGCCAAGCGAACAAATGCTGGCTGTTCGCAGCGGCGAAAAAACGGTAAAATGCAACGTTGTAGCGCCCCTCAATCGCGCCTGAAAGGAAGCCCCTCATGCCTCTTTATTCGGTTCACGTGCGGGGCAACGGGCGCGAATCCTTTGCCGATGCAGAGTTTGTGCGGGAGGCGTTTTGTTGGAAGGCGTTCTTTTTTGGCCCGCTGTGGCTCGCGCGTCATCGGCTTTGGGCTGGTCTTTTGCTTTGGACCGCCGCTTACCTCGTTTTACTAGCGGTTTTGCCGGCGGTTCTTTCCGCCTCTTCCATTTTTTTAATTGCCCTGTGCTTGCAAATCTTTCTCGGTCTCGAGGCCAACCGCCTTCGGGAAGCAAAGCTCGCAAGACAAGGTTATCGTCTGGCCGAAATCATCGCCGCGCCGGCGAGCGAGCTGGCAGAAGCCCGTTTCTATCGCCACGCCGAAGCGCGAGAGGGGGCACAGGATAGCCCGCCCGGCGCACAGGATGCCGCGCAACCGTGAGGGCGTCGCCTTTGAACGTCGCGATTGTCGATTATGGCTCGGGCAACCTGCACTCCGCCCGCAAGGCTTTCGAGCGCGCCGCGCATGAGGCCGGTTTTTCTCAAACAATCTCGGTGACGCGCGATCCGGATGAAGTTTTGCGCGCGGATCGCATCGTCTTGCCTGGTGTCGGCGCCTTTGCCGATTGCCGCCGCGGTCTCGACGCTTCGCCCGGAATGCTTGCGGCCATGACGGAAGCAGTGTTCGAAAAAGCGCGGCCTTTTCTGGGAATTTGCGTCGGCATGCAATTGCTAGCCACGCGCGGCCTTGAACATCAAACGACGGAAGGCCTCAATTGGATTGAGGGCAACGTCGCCGCAATCGATTCGCAAGAAGGGCGCTTGCGCATCCCGCATATGGGCTGGAACACACTCGATGCCCGCAGAAAACACCCGCTGCTTGAGGGACTGGAAACAGGCGAGGAGGGATTGCACGCTTATTTCGTTCATTCCTATGCGTTTCAACCAACAGACCAAGAGTGCATCGTGGCCGCGACCGGTTACGGCGGGCCAATCGCTGCCTTGGTCGGGAGAAGCAATATCGCCGGAACGCAGTTTCATCCGGAAAAAAGTCAGGCGCTTGGCCTTGGGCTGATTGCCAATTTCCTCAGGTGGCGGCCGTGATTCTTTTTCCAGCGATCGATATCAAGGGCGGCCATTGCGTGCGCCTCGAGCAGGGCGACATGGCGCGGGCCACGACCTTCAACGAGGACCCTGCCGCACAGGCAAAAATTTTTGAAGCGCAAGGCTTCCAGTACCTCCATGTCGTCGATCTCGACGGCGCCTTTGCCGGGCAGCCGGTGAATGCGGCGGCTGTCGAGGCCATTCTCGCTTGCATTGAAATACCGCTGCAGCTTGGCGGTGGGATCCGGGACATGGGCCGGATCGAGGCCTGGCTCGACGAGGGCGTTGCCCGCGTCATCATCGGTACGCAGGCCGTGCGCGATCCCGGCTTTGTGCGCGAGGCGGCGCGGCTTTACCCTCACCGCATCGCCATTGGAATTGACGCGCGCGGCGGAAAAGTTGCGGCCGAAGGTTGGGCAAAGACCTCGGAGCTTTTGGCAGTCGAAGCCGGAAAGAGATTTGAGGATTCGGGGATTGCGGCAATCATCTATACGGACATTTCTCGCGATGGCCTACTCAAGGGGCTCAATATCGAGGCAACTTTGGACCTTGCCGATGCGCTGGAAATCCCGGTCATCGCCTCCGGAGGTCTTGCCTCTCTTGCCGATGTGGAGCGGTTGCTGATGGCGGACTGCGCCAAGCTCGAAGGGGCGATTGCCGGCCGGTCGCTTTATGACGGGCAGCTCGACGCCGCCGAAGCGCTGGCACTGCTCCGGCGGGCCAAGGTGACGGCATGAGATCAATGATCTGCCGGGGCCTCATAAATGCTTAAATGCCGCGTCATTCCCTGCCTCGACGTAAAGGACGGCCGAGTTGTCAAGGGCGTCAATTTCGTCGATTTGCGCGACGCCGGCGATCCGGTTGAGTGCGCGATTGCCTATGACGCGGCGGGTGCGGATGAGCTCTGTTTCCTGGATATCACTGCAAGCCATGAGCGCAGGGCAACCATGCTTGACGTCGTCCAGCGCACCGCAGAGGCCTGTTTCATGCCGCTGACCGTCGGCGGAGGGATACGCACGCCCGAGGACATCAGAGCGCTGCTGCTTGCCGGGGCCGACAAGGTCTCGATTAATACGGCTGCCGTGGCCAACCGCGTAGTCGTTCGCGAAGCGGCGCAAAAATTCGGCAGCCAATGTATTGTGGTCGCGATCGATGCCAAGCAGACGAGCCCCGGCAAATGGGAGATCTTTACCCACGGCGGGCGCAATGCGACCGGACTTGACGCCGTCGCCTACGCCAAAGAAGTGGTTGGCTTAGGGGCAGGCGAAATCTTGTTGACATCCATGGATCGCGACGGCACCAAGAGCGGCTTTGATATTTCGCTCACCCGCGCGATTGCCGAGGCGGTTCCTGTTCCGGTCATTGCTTCGGGAGGCGTAGGTGAACTCGATCATCTGGTCGAGGGGATTCGCGACGGCGGCGCAAGCGCCGTGCTCGCCGCCTCGATCTTCCATTTTGGAGAATTCACCGTCGCGCAAGCCAAGCAGCATATGGCGAATGCCGGGCTCCCCGTGCGGCTCGACCGCATCGCGGGAGCGGCGCGTGCCGCGCCGCCGGGGGAAGCGCTGGCAAAATGACGCCGCTTGCAGGGAACCGGCCCGCATGACCAGTTTTACCCTAGACGATCTGGCCGCGATCATTGCGGCACGGGCCAAATCGAGCGCCGCGGTCTCTTATACGAAGTCGCTTCTCGACGCGCCCGGACGCGCGGCGAAGAAACTTGGCGAGGAAGCGGTCGAAACCGTTATCGCCGCGGTTGAAGGCGATACTGCGGCGCTGACCCGCGAAAGCGCCGATCTTCTCTATCATCTGCTGGTCGTCTTGCATCAGAATGGCATCACCTTGGCCGACGTTTACGCGGAACTCGAGCATCGCACAGGGCGTTCCGGCTATGCGGAAAAAGCCGCGCGCCAGGCCGATGCGGCTGCAATCGAGGACTAGATGGACGATCGCGCGCCAGCTTTAATGCTCTCGCCCTACCATCACTTCACAAGGGATGAATGGGCCGCATTGCGCGCCGATACACCGCTGACGCTGTCGGCTGAAGATCTGGCGCGGCTGAAATCGCTCAACGATCCGATCTCCTTGGAAGAAGTGGTCGCGATCTATCTGCCGCTGTCGCGCCTGCTCGCGCTCTACGTCGCGGCAACGCAGGGGCTTTACAAAGCAACCCAGAGGTTTTTAGGCGCCGAGGGCGGGAAAGTGCCTTATATCATCGGCATTGGCGGCTCGGTCGCGGCCGGCAAATCGACGTTGTCGCGCGTCATGCAAGCGCTTTTGCAACGCTGGCCAAATACGCCCAAGGTCGAACTCGTCACGACGGACGGTTTCCTTTACCCGAACGCAGTTCTGGAGAATGACGGGCTTTTGGAGAAAAAAGGCTTTCCGGAAAGCTACGACAGCATCAAGCTCTTGGCCTTTGTCTCCGACGTGAAAGCCGGAAACCAAAATGTGCGGGCGCCCGTCTACTCGCATGTAACTTACGACATTGTGCCGGACGAGAGCATCGTCATTGACCGGCCGGACATACTCATCCTCGAAGGACTCAATGTGCTTTCTCCGAGCCGCGGTGGCGCGAGCCCGTTTGTCTCCGATTTTTTCGACTTTTCTGTCTATCTACACGCCACCGAAGAAGATCTCGAGAAATGGTTTATTGCCCGCTTCATGCGGTTGCGCGACACCGCCTTTCGCGACCCTTCGTCTTATTTCAAGAGATATGCAACTCTCGACGACACCGCCGCGGAATTAACCGCGCGCGCCATTTGGCGAAAGACCAATCTTCCCAATCTGCGCGAAAATATCTTGCCGACGATGCCGCGCGCGGGCCTCGTTTTGACCAAAGGGCCAACCCATACCATCGACGAGGTCGAGCTAAGGAAGCTTTAAGGACAGCGCGGGCTTCCGCAAAGTCGGCTGGATTGGCAATGACCTATTTCCTACACCGCAGCCCAGGCGGTTCCGGGGCCGCTCTTCTCCTTTGCCGCCTATCTCGGCGCCGTGATGCCGTTGGCGCCAAAATGGCTTGAGTTGATCTGCCTTGCCGCGATCTATCTTCCCTCGTTTTTGAAGAGCTCAGACAGCGGCCCGCTGTGCGGTCCGCTCTTGACGGAGCCAACGCGGCGGCCGTGGGTCTGCGAGGCGTTGCGGCTGCTTTCCCAATCTCATTCGGGTTCTGGAATCAAAAACGCGAACGGTTCTGGAATCAAAAACGCGAACAATGAGTGCCCGTCGGTTTAAGCCGAACCCCTCGCCCGTCCATATCAAATTCGATTCCGAATACTTCGAGTGTGGTTTTGGATCGCCCGTAATGTCGAGCCTTTGGCGTCCGTGCCATGCTCGATGTTATTCATCGCCGTTGTCGAGATACCAGCCCGCGCCGCAAGTTGCGCTTGGGTCAACCTGGCCATCGCGCGCCCCGCACGGATTTGGTCAATCGTGATCACATTGCGTTCCCCTCTTGATAATTAATTATCAAGCGCACTTGACCTATTGATAAATATAGTTCAATTTTTATTGAAAATATACGATATTCAATAGACCTGCAAGATGGCGGACCCACAAAAACGATATTGCAAAATGGCGCCGCCGACAGACCGCGAATTAATAGACAAAATCGACCGTGCTCTTGCGGCCGAAGGAAGGGGGCGAAAATTATGGTACTGGCCAGCCGGGCCGCGAGGCTGCTTGGAAGCCTCGGCGGTAATTGACGAGACGGGTGGTGTCGTGCGGGCGGTAACACTCGCTGCGTTGGCAGCCGAATTGGGCCGAGACAATCCAAGCGGTGATCAGGCTATGACCTCTCTCTCGTAAGTGAGTACGAATTGTCACTGCCCGAATGTCCTTAATCTAAAGGCGACTCGGCCCCTGGAGGAGCCAGTTTCTCATCGCCCGCCGTAGGTGCGATACTGGAATTAATGGTACAGCCGATATGATAGCGGCTTACTTCTTCCCCGGTGCCGGAGCGGCAGGGGGAGCCGCTTTCTTGTCTGCGGCAGGCGGGGGCGGAGGCTCCACGCGCTCGATCTTGGCATTCTTGCGCAACTCCGCGACCATGGCGCTTTGCGCCTTTTGGACGACATATCTCGAGACCTGATCCTTGACCTGGTCGAGGGCGGGAAACGCCTTCTGACGCTTGTCCAAGATCTCGATGATGTGCCAGCCGAACGGAGTCTTCACCGGATCGGAGACCTGCCCAACATCGAGCTTGAATGCGGCCTCGGCGAATTCCGGGACCATGCGGTCCTTGGTGAACCAGCCAAGATCGCCGCCTTCGGCTCCAGGGTCTTTCGACACCGATTTGGCAATGTCGGCGAATTCCTCGCCGCCCATCAGCCTCTTGAGAGCCGCTTTCGCTTCTTCCTCCGTGCCGACAAGAATGTGGCGCGCATGGATTTCGGTCTGCGGCTTTTGCGCTTTGGCCGCCTCGTCATAGGCGGCCTTTATTGCCGCATCCGTCGCCGCGGTCTTTGCGACCTGCTCAAGCACGCCTTCCATAAGCAGCTTTTCGCGTTGGTAGGCGAGCTTCTTGGCAAATTCGGGAGTCTGGTCGGCCTTCTCTGCAAGCGCTTTCTGGGCCACCAATTCGCCGTCGATCAAAAAGTCGAGAAGATAGGCGTCGCGCGCCTTCCCTTCGAGTTGGGGCGGAATGCTGCCCCGAAGGTCATCGGCAGCGATCTTCACGTCGTCGTCGGTAATCTGCTTTCCGTTGACGGTGGCAAGCACCGCCGCTCCTGCGGGAGCGGCGAAGATTGCAACCGGTGCCAAGGCCATCGCGCAAGCGAGACTGGCTTTGAAAGGCAGCGATTTCATCAGCGACATCAGGCAAAACTCCAAGCTACATCGGGAAACGCGCACCGCGTCGTTAACGGTGCAGCGATCAATTTGCGTGATCCTCGGGCGACCATGCACGGACTGAGGGATTTGACAAGCCCCGGCACCAATCTTATCTGTCGCCTAGGCCTCAATGGACGAATTTTTCTCGGCTTTGACGGCGCCGCTCAGCTGGCGCCCCCTGCCGCGGCGGATGTTCTTTTTGCACTGCAGCACGAGCTTTCCCGGACGATAAGCGCAATCCGCGGCCAGACACCGGCCTTTGCAAGGCTGCCCTCGCATATTGGAGCTTTGGGCGGGAATTGCGAATATGGAGCGCCAGGGAAAGGGAGACAATAGCGCGGCAAGCTCGCGCCGGCGCTTCGCGCAAGCGGCACGGCCAGTGCAGGTCATTTGTCTCGAGGTG
>JBPYDY010000088.1:0-3679 GCA_051986155.1 Methylocella sp. | reverse complement strand
TCACATAGGAGGGACCGAGCCGGCTAATTGCGGCGGGAAGATTGGCAAGGCCAGGCGCCGGCTTGCCGGGCTTCGGTCTTGCCCGCCGCGGGCTGAGCAATCGCGCGAGTCTCAAGGGGACGCGCGCGGCCGGCGGTACGATTGCGGGGTCGAGGCCGTTAAAAACGCCGGCCCGCGCGAGCACCAGCCCCGCGCGCATGAGCCGCAAAAGAGACCCCAGGGAAGAAGGCAAAACCGCCGCCCGCGCTAAGGAATGGCTCGATCTGGCAAGGCCGGGGAACAACGAAGGCGCCCCGTGGTGCGACGCGCGATATCGCGGCTAACCAGCAGACGAAAAGAGATCATGGCCTAAACCTTCCAGCCAGAGTGAATGGCGACAATCCCGCCCGAAAGCCGCGTGAACGAGGCCCGTGCGAACCCTGCCGCGCCGATCTTGCCGCAAAAACTCTCAGCGTCGGGAAAACGCGCGATCGATTCGACAAGATAGCGGTAGGGCTTTTCATCGCCCGCGACATAGCGGCCGAGAAGCGGGATCAGGTGAAACGAATAAGCCTCATAGAGCCGGCCGAGAATAGGCACATTCACGTCCGAAAATTCAAGACACAAAAACCTTCCGCCCCGCCGCAGCACGCGATACGCCTCGGTAAGCGCCTTTCCTATCCGCGGCACATTGCGAATTCCAAAGGCGATCGTATAGGCATCGAAGCTATTGTCTCTGAACGGCAGCTCCTCCGCATTCGCCTCGGCGAAGTTGAGCGAAGCCTCAAGCCGCTGCTTGGCGGCGCGTATGCGTCCCTCCGCCAGCATGGCGGCATTGATGTCGGCCACGACAACCTCGGTCAAATGCGAGCCAGCCTTCGCCACCCTAAAGGCGACGTCGCCGGTGCCGCCCGCAACGTCAATATGACGGAAGCGCGTCGTTTTTGCTGGCTTGACCTTGCTGACAAAAATATCCTTCCAGACGCGGTGCAGGCCGCCCGACATGAGATCGTTCATGAGATCATAGCGCGGCGCGGCCTTATGAAAAACCTCGTCCACCCGCCTTTGTTTCTCTTGCAGGGACACGCGGGAAAAGCCGAAATGCGTTTCTTCCACCATTGTCTCGTTCTCGGACGGAGGCTAGGAGCGATCATCTAAGCGGGTCACCCGCATTAGCATAGTGTGCGAGAAGCGTCACGGCCATGTGTGGCCTTTTAACAAGACGCACCCTACGCCAAAATTTATCCGGCTGGTACCTGCGCGCCATGCCACCACCCCAGCGAAAGATAGAGCGCGAGCAAGCCGGCGATAGAGAGGAACAGTCCGTTTGGTGAGTAAAGATCCATGCCGAGGCCAACGACGGGCGGACCTGCGATCATGCCGAGGGCATAGAGCATGATGAAGGCGGCATTTGCGCTCGCCAATTCCGCGCCGCTATAGCGCGAGCCGAGATGCGCTAGGCCGACCGCATAAAGGCTGCCCACGGCGCCCCCCCAAATTGTGAGCAGGCAACAAAAGAAAACGAACCACCCGGGCCCTGCAACCGCCAACGCGATAGCCCCGCAAAGACTGAGGGAGGCAAGAAGAACCAATAATCTGCCTCGCCCCATATGATCCGAGATAAAACCGATCGGGAGCTGGAAGACAACATTTCCGAGCGCAAAGAGACTGACGAGCAGCGCGCCGGTTCCGGGGCTTTGGCCAGCGCGCAGCGCATAGATGGGCAACAGGCCAAGGCTTGCGGTTTCGATCGCGCCATGCAGCAATCCGGCAAATGCAGCGAGCGGCACGCTCGCGAGAATTACGAGATACCGGGTTTTCGGGACAGTTTCGAAATCGGGCGCCGTTCCGCTCCAAATGACAATTGGCGCCGCGGCGAGCGCGAAAAGCGTCATGCCGGCCAAGAAGGGCAGGGTCCCGGCGGTGCCGGTGAAGCCCAAAATCATTGGGCCAGCAGTAAACCCGCCCGCGAGGCTTGTCGCGTAAAACCCTAGGACAAATCCGCGTTGGTGCGGCGGGGCGATCGCGTTGATCCAATATTCGCTGGTCACGAAGAGCGCGCTGAGCGCGCCGGCGAAGACCACGCGGATGGCAAGCCAAGCCCAATAGTCTTGCATGAAAACAAAAGCCAGGAGGCTGATGCAGCTCACAAGGATCGCGAGCAACAGGAGCCGTTTTATGCCGAGCCGGCGCACCATTGCGGGAACGGCGCCGGCGCCGAAGAGAACCGCAAGGCCGCCCGCGGCCGAATTGAATCCGATCGCGCGGGCAGAAAATCCTTGCTCATCGAGTCTGAGCGCAAGGAGTGGCAATGTCAGCGACAGTCCGATGCCGACGATCGTCACGGAGACGATGGCGCTGCCAAGCGAAAGTAGCGTTTCGCGCGGCGATAGCGATGCTGCAAATCCAGAAGCGCTTGTCACAGCGAGTCCTCTGATCGGTGAGTTTGGCCTCGCACAATCATCATTCGCCGCCGTCGCTGCAGTAAAGACTTTCAACAGCGGGTTACAGCTTGTTGCGCGATCTGCCCTTGCCACGCCTCTGGCGTGCCTGCAATAGGCCCGATTCACTCAACAGCTCGAAGCGCAGTGCGCCCGCAAGCGGCGCCGCCTCGACGAGCCGCACCCTGACAATGTCGCCGAGCCGGTGCATTTGGCCGGTCCTAGAGCCAATCAGCGCGTGGCGCGCGGGGTCGTGGCGGAAATAATCATCGCCGAGCGTTGCCGCAGGTATAAAACCGTCCGCGCCTGTCTCGTCCAGCCTTACGAAAAGCCCTGCGCTGGTCGCGCCCGATATGCGTCCCATGAATTCCGCTCCAGCTTTCTCTGCAAGATGGGCCGCAATCAGGCGGTCAAAAGTTTCGCGCTCCGCTGACATGGCGCGGCGCTCGGCAGCCGAAATTTTTGCCGCGATCTCCGCAAGCTCCTCTCTGTCAATCGGGCCCAAGCCGCCCTCGCCGAGACCAAGGGCAGAAATCAAGGCGCGATGGACAACGAGATCGGCGTAACGGCGGATCGGCGAGGTGAAATGCGTATAGCGCCGGAGGTTGAGGCCGAAATGACCGTAATTCTCGACCGCGTATTCGGCCTGAGCCTGGGTGCGCAGCACGACCTCATTGACGATATGCTCATTGTCTGTCCCTTTTACGCGCGCCAAAATCCGGTTGAATTGCTCCGCGCGCATCACCGATCCCTTGGCGAATTTCATGCCGAGGGACGCCAGAAATTCGGCGAGATTATCGACCTTTTCGAGCGATGGCTCGTCATGAACGCGATAGATGAAAGGCTGATTTTTCGCTTCCAGCGTTTCCGCCGCCGCAACATTGGCAAGGATCATGTATTCCTCAATCAGCCGGTGCGAATCGAGCCTCGGCGGGACGATAACGGATTTGACACCGCCCTTTTCATCGAGGATGATTTTGCGCTCCGAAAGCTCGAGGTCGAGCGGGCCGCGCTCTCCGCGCGCAATTTTAAGTGCGCGATAGGCCTCATAAAGCGGCACCAAGACATGCGTGTATAGGTGCGCCTCCTTATCTTCGTGCGGCCTGCTTTCGATCGCCTTTTGCACTTGGGCGTAAGTGAGCCTTTCGGCCGAGCACATTATGACTCGGTGGAAGCTGTGGCCCAGCTTGCGGCCGTCGGCCCCAATCACGATGCGGGCGGCAAGCGCGGGGCGGTCTTGGCCCGGGCGCAGCGAGCAG
>JBPYDY010000087.1:0-5375 GCA_051986155.1 Methylocella sp. | reverse complement strand
GAGTCGTACGAACAGAAATTATGCAGGGCTGCACAGCGCGGCCAGTGCTTGGGTCAATTTTCTTCACGAAACCATTGAGAGCTACTACATCGATCTGTTTGAATTTGTCGGCCGCGAAGACTTCTTGAAGACAACATCTCGCGCGCGCGCTCCGATTTTTTAATTTCGGAAATTTCATCTTTGGCTTTAGCGTATTTGTACTTTTCAAGGTTCGGAATGATGTCGTCGATGGTCGGAAGCTGTAGTCGAATGCCAGCTGCCGGGATTCTGGGATGAAAACTACACGCGCCTGTCTAGGAAACTTTGCAGGGTAATCAGATGTAGTTAAAACAAGCTCAAAATAGTTTCTGATTGCATCTGGATCGTTATTTCTGAGAGCTATTTCAGCGGCTTTGACTGATTGATTATGCGTTTCCGCCGCTGCCCACAGATTGGCCTTAGCATTCCGGCGACGGCAAAGAATATCCTCGAATTTGTTTAATTCTTCCGTGAAACGCCGTTCAGCATCGGAGACGCGGATACGGTGACGATCTTTGATCCAAGGTATTAATCGGGCAAGTAAGGACGGCTTTTTCGGAAGAAACTTTTCGAGTTGGGGCTCAGGAATCAAACGCAGTTCTTGATCAGTATCGAGGTCGGCCTCCGTCGGACATTTTAAGAATCTTTCGAAACTTATGCTCGGGTCTCGATTCAGGGCGGAAACGAGAATTGTGCGTAGTCGTTCTAGCTGGCTGGCCAAATGGGCATTGCGTTCATCCACCTCAGCAGCGCGGCTTTCCTGATAAAGCTGTCTTCCGCGCCGCTCCTCAAAGCGCGCTCGCGTTCGTTCTCCTTGTCAAGGCGGGCCTGGTCTCGGGCTTGCTGGCGTGAAGCCCGTTCCGCAACGAGGGCCATTTGCGTCATCGTATTGAAAATGCCGCGAGTCATTTCTGCAAATTGCAACCGGGTAAAGAACCAAGACAAATATACCGGGTGGCTACTATTTCAGCAATCTCCAAGCTGCTACCCGGCTTATGCCGATCGCAGTTACGATGCCTGTAAAAAGCCCACCGGCTGGCCCCGCCCCGGCATCACAACCTCCCCTTCCCACATCACGCGCTTTCCGCGAAGGATGGGGCCGACCGGCCAGACGGTTACGCCCGTCCTCCCTATCGAGAGGTTGCATGCCCAGGCCCGGCAGAACTCCTTGCAACGCGGCCACTTGTAGCTAGCTACAAGCGGATCGCGAAGCTATAACTTCGCCTGGGCGGTTAAGATGGTGTCGATCGGAGCCGGTCCCGTTTCACCGAAATGCGACCGGTAGACATTCAGGTTTTCGATCACCCGCTGGACGTAATTGCGGGTCTCGCTGAAAGGAATCCGTTCGATCCAATCGACCGGATCGACGCCGACTTTGCGCGGGTCGCCATAGGCATCGATCCATTCCTTGACGTTCTTTCCTCCGGCATTATAGGCGGCGAAGGTCAGGATATAGGAGCCCTTTTGTTCTGCCATGAGCTCGCCCAAGTGACGCGCCGCGAGCCTCGCGTTGTATGCCGCGTCTGTGGTAAGCCGTTTTGGATCGAAGGCGACACCCGCACGTTCCGCTGTCCGCTTGGCGGTCGAAACGATCATCTGCATCAGACCCTTCGCACCCGCTCTGGAAGTGGCGGCTGCTTCGAAGGCGCTCTCTTGCCGTGCGACCGAATAGACGATCGAAGGCACAACGGAATTTTCCAATGGCTCATAAGAAGGCACGCCATAGTCCGGGAACGCCAGGGAGTCGATTGGCATGCCGCGCTGGCTGACGATCTTGCCGACATTAAGCGAGAGATGAGCGTCGCGCTGCTTCGCCACGAGGCTAGCGAGAGCCGCGATCTGCGTTTCGTCGGCGAGGTTCCCCGCGGCTTCGATCACAAGGGGAGCCGCCAAATCTTTCTCGCCTGCGGCAAAGAGCAGTTCGATGACTTTGATCGCCTCGTTCCGATCGTCGCCCAAAGCCTCACTGGCGATTGTGCGGACCGGTAAAATCGTCAGCCCGAGCTTCCCGCGTGCAAGCTGGCCATAGTAACTCGTCGGATAATCGGACGCCCGCTCGTAAAAGGCGCGGGCCCTTGCCGTTGACTCGGGCTTGGACGAAGCCTCGGCGGCGCGGCCTTGCCAATACGCCGCCCGTGCACGGGACATGGGTGTCACCGCAAGGCCGGCCAAGGTATCGAAATGTGCGGCTGCACGTTCCGGGTCGTCCAGGAATCGAAGCGCGATCCAGCCGGCGTGAAATTCGGCTTCGATACGCATTTCGCGCGACACGGCTTTGTGTTCGGCGCAAACTCGATATGCGGTCTTTGGGTCGTTTTGATCGAGGAGCTTGCGGGCAAGAAGCCGGCGTTCGATCCACCAAGCGTCGCCATCGACGAGAGCTTGAGGACCGCGCGGCGAAGACAGCATGATTTCGGCCGCTGAGAGGATCTTATCCGCATGCCGCAGCTTGTGGATTTGGGCAAAAAGATAGGCCGGATCGGAGCGCAAGGCCGGCGGAACCTTGGCGAGCAGCTTGTCGCTGCGTGCTTCTGCGACGACCGCGGCAAAAGCTTTGGCGAGCGCCAGCACGTCGGGACCGGCCAAAGTCGCGGCTCGCAAGGCAGCCGCGTCTTGCTCTTTATAGAGCAATCGTAGGGCGCGATATTTGTGGTCGGCCTTACCGAGATAAGCGCCAAACTCCGTTTTGACTTTCGATTCGAGGAGGCCGTTAAGGTCGGAATCGCGCCACACCGCGCGAACGAGCTCTCCCGCCTCGCTCGTGCGCCCGTCTTCGGCAAGGGCGCGCGCCAGAGCCAATTTGCCGGCAGGCGTCGCGGGTATCGTGCTGCCAAAGTAGGTTTTTATGACCGCATTGCTTTTCCGGTCGCCGAAAAGCGATTCCTCGCTGCGTTTCTTCAGCCACTCGAGCGCAGGCCAAGCCGGATGGGCCTGCATGAAAGCTTGCAGCCGGTCGAAGCCCGCTTCGTGCGGAAAGCTGCGCAGCGCAATCCATTCTAGCGCGGCCTTGACTGTTTTATCCTGGGCGCTAGCTGCCGCCAGGTCTCCTTGCGCGAGGTTGCCGGATTTATAGGCAGCGACCGCCTCCGAAAATCCTGTCAGGTCGTATTGTTGTTCCGGACCTTGAGCCTCTGCAGTTTCCTCGGCAGGCTCTGGGCGCGCCTTGGCGCCGCCTTCCTGCCCGAAATGCGCCTCCAAACCGGGATATGCGGGCTCCGTGGCGAGCGGATCGAACGCATATGGCTGGCGGTAGGTTGGGAGCTCCTCCTGGGAGACGGTCACGAATCGGGAATGGTGTCCGGCGGCCCAGCCGGCGGCGAGAGAGCAAATGGCCACGATGCCGAATCCCGGCATGCGTCCAAACGGAGATTGCCTTGTGATCATGGCTTAGCCCCCCTCAAAGAGGCGCACCTAATGCCAATCCTGAACGATTCTTGGTTAACAAATGACAAACGAAGCCCTCTCGATTCGCCGCTAAGTCTCGGAAGAAAGCCGCTGCGGGACATCATTCGGGGTGCGACCTCGGCTAGAGAACCCTTTGCGGAAACAGATTCAGCGCCTAAGTCTCATTTTGAGTCCGCGCCGGCTCCTCAGTTGAACTGCTCATTCTCTTGGTTAAAAAGAATCCCACAAATTGCGGCGTCACTTGGGCGGAAAGGCGGCATTAACCATGACAACAACGGCAAATTTTAAGGGATCGTTAACCGCACTCGTCACGCCGTTCCATGATGGGCGTTTCGACGAGGACCGGTACCGCGCACTGGTCGATTGGCAAATCGTCAGCGGGACGCACGGGCTCGTTCCAGTCGGCACGACCGGCGAAAGCCCCACCCTGACGCATGACGAGCACAGGCAAGTCATTGCGGCTTGTATCGGCGAGGCCAGGGGAAGGGTTCCTGTCATTGCCGGGGCGGGGTCGAACAACACCGAAGAGGCAATCGAGCTGTCGCGGTTTGCGGAGGAGGCCGGAGCCGACGGTCTCCTGATCGTCACGCCCTACTACAACAAGCCCTCGCAGGAAGGAATGTTCCAGCATTTCAAGGCGGTCAACGATGCGGTCGGAATCCCGATCATCATTTACAATATCCCGCCCCGTTCGGTCGTTGACATGTCGATCGACACCATGAAGCGGCTCTACGAGCTCAGAAATATCGCGGGCGTCAAGGATGCGACCGGCAATCTTGCGCGCACGGCCCTGCAGAGGCAGGCGCTTGGGCCGGATTTCATCCAGCTTTCCGGCGAGGATATGACGGCTCTTGGGGTCGTCGCTCATGGCGGTCACGGCTGCATCTCGGTCAGTTCGAACGTCGCGCCGGCGCTTTGCGCGAAGCTGGAGGAGGCGTGCCTTCGCGGCGATTTTCGGGAAGCCCTCGGGCTGCAGGACCGCTTGACCCCGCTGCATGCCGCGATGTTTGTTGAACCGAGCCCGGCATGTCCGAAATTTGCTCTCTCGTTGCTCAGCAAGATTTCGAATGAGATAAGGCTGCCGATGCTCCCCGCCTCGGAAGCCGCGCAGGCCGTCATCAAATCGGCGATGATTCACGCCGGGCTCATTGCTGCATAGCGGAGCGGCAAGTGGCGGCAAAGCAGGAGCGCCCGCGCAAAATTGCGGCGGACAACCGGCGCGCGCGGTACAATTACCAAATCGGCGAGATTTTTGAGGCGGGCGTCATGCTGACCGGCACTGAGGTGAAATCCTTGCGCGCGGGCAAGGTCACCATCACGGAGAGCTATGCCAGCGTCGATCGGGCCGGAGAGGTTTTTTTGGTCAACGCCAATATCCCGGAATACCTTCAGGCCAACCGCTTCAATCATGAGCCCAAGCGCCCGCGAAAGCTGTTGCTGAAATCGCGTGAGATCGCCAAGCTTGCCCAAGGGACCGAGCGGCAAGGCATGACGATCGTGCCCTTGAGAATTTATTTCAATGAGAAGGGCCGCGCGAAAGTCGAGATCGCGCTCGCCCGCGGCAAGCAATTGCACGACAAGCGGGAGACGGAAAAGGCGCGCGACTGGAACCGGGAGAAGGGCCGACTCTTGCGGGGAAAGGGGTGATTTGGCAATCCTGCTCTTTTGCTACGGCTTTGATGTTCAATTGTGTATCTAAAATAAGAACTTCGGACTTGCCGAAGAAGCAATGTTGGACCGCCGGCCAGCTAGTTGGCGTTGTGCAAAAATCAAAAAAAGTTTGACGGGCGCGCGATTTAACAGAATGCGACTTGTTTCACTTCAATTGTGAGGTGTGACAATGAGCGAAACTGCGCCAGTCTGGCCCGATAGTAGTCTGGGCCGCGTCCTTCTTGGGCGGTGCTTATCAAAAGAATTGCTCCAAGATGCCCGGGGCCCAAGCGCCATAGATG
>JBPYDY010000086.1:0-2868 GCA_051986155.1 Methylocella sp. | reverse complement strand
GGTGACAGCACACGACAATCGCGGTAAGCAATGCAATTATGGCCACATCGCTTGAACGCATCCGCGCCAAAATAACCGAACTCGAGGCAAGACTCGCCGATCTTCGTATCGCGAAGCGTGAACTCGTGGCGTTCGAACCGGCACCGGCACGTAAAACGAAACTGCGGCCCAAGAAGAAGGGAAAGGGCACTCCGCCGGCCCGCTCGACCATCGGCTCAGCCATCGCCGAAGTATTGCATGAGCACGGCGCGCTTCCGGCTTCGGCCATTGCCGAACAGATCAAGGCGGGAGGCCGGGAAATTGAGAGCCGAAGCGTTTCCTTTGCGCTGCAAGCGCTGAAGAAGCAGGGCCGCGTGAGAATCCGCGGCGGGAAATGGAGTCTGCGAAAGGCACGCTCGAGGCCCGCGGCCGCTTAACGATGCGATCCGTGATCCTGAGATCGATCCGATAGATTGCGATGTTCCCTTAGTTCCCGAATCTGTTCCTGAACGTACCAGCCGGCAGAGCCGATGATGGCTGGCGAGAGCCCCACACTTGTCCGATCCCTATAAGCGGGAATTTTCCAAATTAAATTGGGCGCCATGCGCTGCGCCTCGGTGCTCATATAATCGGGTATGAGCTTAGCCTCGAAAAGCCTTTTGTGTGGTGCAGCAGCCGCGAAGGAGAAGCCTATTGCAGCCTTTGAGCAGCTCTTTCACGCGCCAAAAGGCGCAAGGCCCGGGGTTTCGGCGTGCGCTGAAGAAAACTCTGGCCCGCGTGCGGATCGAAATCATCAAACGCTGCGATCAGGCCAAGGCTTTTGTGGTCTTGCCAAACGCTGGATCGTCGAGAGAGCCTTCGCCTGGCTCGGCCGATGCCGCAGGCTCGCCAAGGACTTTGAAAACCTCAATCGCAAAGCGCGTGCCTTCCTGCGTCTTGCCTCCATCCGGCTCATGCTACGAAAGCTTTGTAATCCAATATGATGTTTTCGGACAGACTCTAAGAAGCGCTCGCTTTCAATTCGCTCAGCGGCGGCGGGTCAGTCGCCTGAAAACTCGTGCGCCGGCTGTGCTTCTCGTAATATCGCGTGAGCTCGTTTGCAGCAGCCATGAGCGCCTTGCTTTCCGGCAAGCCGCGCAGATAGGCAAGGACAGGAAGAACATGAATGTCGGCATAGGTGAAACCCTCGGCCGCCAAATATCCCGTATCCGCCACCCCCTTGTCGAGCACTTCGATACCCTGCTTAACACCGGGCAACGCCGCCTCTATGGTTGCGCGATCCGGTTTGCCGTCGGGCGTCTTGGGAAAAGCGTAGGCAACCAGATAGGTCATCACCGGCGGAAAGATCGCCGTGTTGCAAAGCGACACCCATTGCTCGACCTTGCCGAGCAACTTGGGGTCGTCGGGAAAGAGTTTTGGTCCCGGAAAGGTGCGATCGACAAAGGTCGCGATCGCCTTCGACTCGCAAAGCTGGTAATCGCCAAACCGCATCACCGGGATTTTGCCGTAGGGATGAATGCAATCGACCTCCGGCGAATGCGGTCTCGCAGGCGTGAGGCGATAGGGGACTCCCTTTTCCTCGCAGGCCATGCGGGCGGCGCGGACAAAGTTGGATTGCGGCACGCCGATGATCTCGATCTCTGTCATGATTACCTCTCACCTGCGGCGATTTTTGCAGCTATGACATAACCCGCCCAACCGTCTTGCCGCAAGGTCCCGCCGCGGCAGCGGCAGCCCTCACTTCGGCCCCGGCCTCTCCGGCTGCCCGCCGATTGAACCCGATTTTTCCTGAAGGATTTAAGGTGCTGGACGAAATTCGTGCCTGTTGCTAGATTCTTTTAATGGCGACCAAAAAACAATCAATCACGGTTGGAATCGGCCTTGGCGTTGCGGTTCTTGCCTCAATCACGGCCGTTTGGATTGCCGTGCCGCTGTGGGTAATTGCGATACTGTTTCTTGGATGGGGTCTGCAACCTAAACTCGTGGAGCAATATGTCGGACGTCTGCCGTACGGCGGCAGTTACATCCTCAAGGCATTGGCTAAATTGGACTCAACGCTTTCCAGATGGGGTTGAGGATTTTGCTCACTTCCCCCATTGGGCCATAAACGAAATCCAAGCGGCGAAAATCGTGGCGGACCTTGATCGCAAGTTCACCTTGATTGCAAGTTCATTGACCGTCTTTTCCGGAGATACGGAGGCCGACCGAACGCGCGCCGCTCATGGTATGCTGCGAAAACCGAGAGCTTCCAACTCCCGTGTCGAATTCATTTGCCGAGGATGATGGCGGCCCTGGCGTGAGGCTCAGATGGCGAAAGGAAAGCGATCATGAGAAATTGGCTGTACCTTGCCCTCCTCGGGATTATCTTGGTCTCCGCGGGCACTTTCCCATGGTGGATTACAGCGAATTGGCCGCGTCCACCATCGCCGGGGTGATCTCTGTTTTACCGCGATGCTGCGGCGGACGCATCCGCAGCACGTTGCGCTTGTCCTGAAGCGGCTTCGGCAGTTTCGCGACTGCCGTTTCTCTTTCAGGATTTTCCAGAGCACTTCGCGCACCCGGTCGTCACGGAAAGCCACTGCGAATCAGATCAGCGTCAACTCATCGGGCGGAACTTCTTCGTCACCGTCTCTTGGCGGCACTACCAGTCTCATCTCGCCGTCCTCGCGGAGCGCAATGGCTGAATCCTTCGGGCCCCTCTTATAAGGCGGCCATGCATTTCGAAACTTGCCCCATTTGGGGCATTTTCTGCCCCATTTGGGGCATCTTCTTTCAAATCTCTGTCAATCTGACTTTTGCTGGTTCCCAACTGCGCCCTCACGAAAACCGGCCAAGCGTCGCGCCCAAAAAAAACACCCCCCCTCTCCTGAACAAAAAGGTGCTAAATAA
>JBPYDY010000085.1:0-4060 GCA_051986155.1 Methylocella sp. | reverse complement strand
CTTTGGCTGTTCGAAGATCATCCGACGGCTTCGGCAAATCTCCGGCGAGAAGCTGAAAGGCGAGGCGTTTCTCCGAAGCGCCTGGTATTCGCGCAAAAGATACCCCTGCCCGATCATCTTGCGCGGCATCGGCATGCTGATCTTTTTCTGGACACCATACCTTGCAATGCCCACACAACAGCTAGCGACGCACTTTGGGCCGGATTGCCGGTGCTAACGTGTCTTGGGAAGACCTTCGCCGGGCGCGTGGCGGCAAGCTTGTTGCGGGCCATTGGCCTTCCTGAATTGGTTACAGCTTCTCTGAAAGAATATGAGTCTTTGGCGCTCAAACTGGCGAACGATCCCGCGTTGCTCCAAGAAATCAAGACAAAACTAGCCCGAAACCGGGAGACATGTCCGCTGTTTGATACCGCGCGTTTCACACGGCACATCGAAGCTGCGTATGTGAGGATGTGGGAACGCTACCAGCGGGGTGACAAGCCAGAGGCTTTCACCGTTCGCCGATAATCAAGGATTTGCAGTGACGTCCGACTTGGGTGTGACGAGCTTCCGGGCTTCCCTCGCTAGGTGATCCACGCGCCGTTAGGCTTTATAGGCGTCAAAACTCGACTCCCGTTAATCGCGTTCCCAGATCTAACAGCCACAACGATCTGCAAACCCATAGGCATCGTCATGACGCCCGAATTGGCTGAGCAGCTGAGCCCGACCAGCCAAGCTAGGCGAATGCCGGGCATCCAACTAATTTGGAGAACTTCCGGATTTGGAAACCGTGAAAACATACATACCCCGAAAGGTTTTAGGATTATCGGCTTCGAAGGCGTTCCAATATTCCAAATTGATGAGTGCCTCTGAGTCTGGATAGCGGCGCTGAAATTTTTCGATGACCGCGCCGTCGAGTTCGAATCCATGAAAGACCAAATCGTGCTCTTTGAGGAACGACGCTATTTCGGGAATCGTAAACCTGTGCTCCATCACATTGAACAGCAAATCGCGACAGCCGCTCGCCGAGTAAAAATCGCCGCTGTTGAGCACCATCTCCCAACGCTGATCACGAATCGCCTTCTGGCGCAGCGCCCGTATGCCCTCGATCGTTGGATGATAGCCGCACTCGGCGATCAGCGCACGAGCCTGTATGACATCATGCCGCGCCGTTTGGCTGTAGAGCCCGATGCACATGATGCCGGTCGGCGCGAGCAGTGAGAGTAAGACCCGCCATCCAGCCTTGGGATCCGCCACGTGGTGCAATACGCCCACGGCATCGATTCGATCAAAGGTTCGGCCGATAGTTCCAAGTTTCAGTATATCGGCCTGCGCATATTCAATGTTTTGTAATCCCTCCTCGCGCGTCCTTCGCCGCGCATAGGCGAGGTTTGCCCGGCTGAGATCGATCGCGAGAATGCGCGCGTGTGGAAAATATTGCGCAATCCGGAATGGATCTTCGCCGGTGCCACATCCCGCAATGAGAATATCCTGGGTTGGCTGCGGCTCACTGGTACCAATCGTCCGCGCATGCCGCTTCATGTCGCCGGCAGCAACCTTGCACGGATTGATTGTCCAGCGCGGATAGGGGTTCTCATCGTATTGCTGCATCACGGCCTTGGATGTGAGATCGTCGACTGGTGTCAAGGTGGGAATCTTCGGACGATCCTCTAGCTCTTCCAGAGGCTCGCAGACTTGTTGCCGCAATACCTGGACCGCATATTCGGGCCATTTCAAAACGAGAAGCGATTTTGCATTTGGAATGGAATAAAGCGGAAAATACGCCGCTACGGCGGCCAGCAATAATGGCGAGATATTGCCGCCCACCACTAGCTTTTCAACCAAACAGTCCCGCAATGCCCCGACTCGTTTGGTTTCGTTTTCGGTCTGCGCAAAGACATATTCGTTGATGAAACATTGTTGCGCTAAAGCACAGAACAGATGCACCACGTCGTCGCGAACTTGCGCTGTACCCGGTGCATTATTCGCTGCCAGAGGAACAAGGGTCGAGCGCAGGCTGGTCAGTAATAATTCAAGGGGACCGCCGTGAATGACCGTCAATTCCAGGGCGCACCGTAACAAAATGTCCTGTGCAATAGCTGTAATGTCTTCGGCGGTTAGCAGGCTTTCCTTCTCGCTAGACCACGATCTGGACGCAATGCGATCGATACAGCGAAGGAGTACTACATTTTCCATAATGAATTCTTCAACGCTTCTTTTTTCGCTCATCCCGAGAGTAATTGCCGTCTTGAAATGCTCGGCGGCGGCGATCTGCTCACCCGTGGCCTGACACGAACACGCGATGTTGTAATGGAATCCTGCATCCAGGTCGTCGACTGCAATAGCCTTGGCAAATAACTTGATTGCGGGCCGGTGGCGGGCAGACGCTTGGTAGATCACTCCGAGAAGATTAAGGCAGGTCGCGTGACTGGGAGCTCGTGACAGTATTTGCTTGCATATAACCTCGGCGTCGGCAAGCCGCCGTTCCCGGTGGGCGCTATTCGCTACCGCCAACAGTTCGGGAATGGCAACTGCTGCGGCGCCTAGTTTATCCCGGCCGCTCGCGATCGCTGCCCGACGTTTGCTTCGGTTCATCTGGAGTTGATTTCCGTCTCGCAAGCCCGATTTAGAACCACGCCGAGCGCCAGCCTGTCGAGCCCGGAATTTAGCAGCGAATTGCACTGGAACGGAAAGTTCCCGATTCCCTCCCTGACGATGCCCTTGTCACGACCGATCCGGTTGTAAAATTAAAACCCCGGTGGGTTGAGCCGCCGGGGTTACTGATTGAGCCTTGATCAACCGATCAAGGCAGGAAGCCTTTGTGCATGCGCAGCGTGACCGCCAAGTTGTTCATATCCTTGATGTTGGCACACGGCGCAGACCCCGTGCCCCCGGTGGCGCAGGCTAAGTCATTGTTGGGCGGCAAGAGGGCCGTCGTGTTTGCCGGCGTCAGTACATTGACTTGACCGCCAGGATAAGTTGTCTCCCTAGCATGCCATTTTCTAGGACGACCGAATTGCTGCAGGAAGCGGTTGCGCTGCAGAGGCGCGGGGCAGTTGCGGAAGCCGCTGCCCGCTATAGCGAGGTGCTGCGGACCGAGCCCGATAATGCCGATGCTTATTACTACCTCGGCATGATGTCGTGCCAGGGGGGCCGCTTTGACGAGGGCGCCGAGCTTGCGCGCAAAGCGTTAGCCAGCGATGCGCGCCACGCCAACGCTCACATCCTGCTGGGGCGCGCCTTGAGCGCGCTCGGGCGGCATGACGAGGCAATCAAGAGCCTGCAGCAGGCGATTGCGCTCGCTCCCGAGCTTGCTGCGGCCCATAGCCATCTCGCGGACGTCCTGAGCGACCTCGGCCGCAAGGCCGAAGCAATTCACAGTTACGATAGAGCCTTGGGGCTGACGCCTGATTGCGTTGAGGATTGGTTCAATCGCGGCCTGGCGCTCCATGCCGTCGGCCGGTCAGAAGAGGCGCTTGGAAGCTTCCGGCGGGTGATTGACGCCAAGCCGGAGGTTGCGCAGGCGTATTTAGAGAGCGCCAACGTGCTGTGGCGATTGCATCGCTACGACGAGGCCCTAGAGAGCGTCGACAAAGCGTTGGCCCGTGATTCTGGTCTTGCTGAAGCGCGGCAGAGCCGCGGCAATATCCTATATGATCTTCGGCAGTATGACGGCGCATTGGCTGCTTATGACAAAGCGCTGGCATTGAAGCCTGATCTCGTCGAAGCATGGCTTGGCCGCGGCAATGCCTTTTTCCATCTGAAGAAGCATGAAGAAGCATCCGCTGCTTACGATAAAGCGCTGGAATTAAAATCTGACCTCGCAGAAGCATGGCTTGGCCGCGGCAATGTGCTCAACAAACTTGGACGCCCTAACGAGGCGCTAGATGCCGACGATAAGGCCTTGGGATTCGCTCCCGATCTGAGCGAGGCGTGGCTCGTCCGCGGCGAGGTTTTTTCCAATCTCAAACAGCACGAGGACGCGCTTGCAGCTTACGGTCGCGCGCTGGCACTAAAGCCCGATTCTGTGCCAGCCTGGAACGGCCGGGCCAACGCCGCGCTATATTTGAAGCAATATGAT
>JBPYDY010000084.1:0-8407 GCA_051986155.1 Methylocella sp. | reverse complement strand
CGACGTACCGGCCCAGTAAGGATTGCCGAGCTCGAGCCAGAAGGCGATGTAGAGGGCAAGACAGACTGATGCCCAGAGCCGCAACCCGAACAGCAGTGGCGGGCCGGCGGCCTTTGCGGCCTTCGTCAAAATGGCGCTCCATCGAGCCCGCCCCTTCTCCGAAGCGATGTATGGGATATCGCCGTTTGCGTCAGCGGTGCTCATTTCGGAAACTTGTCTCCGAACATTGGAAGGCCGCTCTTGGACTGCTCGCGTGAGGCCTCGTCCTGAATCACATCCCAGTGCTCGGCGAGGCTACTTACTTATCTGCTGCAGTGCCGTCATCCAGTTCTCAACATGATAAGCGGATGCCAGCTTGCCATTTTTCACCGTGAATAAACCAAGCGCCATTGTCTTGAAGCTCTTGCCGGTCGGTTTCGCTCCAAACAACTCGCGTGTGGGCGTCCCGGTCGCTTCGCCACGCACCACGATTTGATCGCCGAAGGTTTGGATATCCTCAATTGTCCAGCTCAGATGGGACAGCCGAACCCAGTATCTTGAATACGCCGGCCAGCTGATCGCGTGTAAGCCAGTCCTCATTTGTCGAATGTGATCGATAGTCAGGATTGGCTGCGTTGGCCAGCAAGGCAGCCACGTCTTTCTTGCTGGGTTCATTCGGCGCGTCATACAAGGACGCCACCATCCTTCGCGCTTCCTCTACCGTCAATAAAGAGGCTGCGGCAGCGGGTGCGGTTTGATGATCTGGTTCAGCGAATGAAGTGCCGAACATCGGCAAGCCGCTTTGTGACTCTTCCTTGATGCTT
Organism: Methylocella sp.; assembly: GCA_051986155.1. GTDB lineage: Bacteria > Pseudomonadota > Alphaproteobacteria > Rhizobiales > Beijerinckiaceae > Methylocapsa. The sequence goes on along the minus strand of JBPYDY010000084.1, from coordinate 7,604 downwards.
CGTCATAGAGTCTCCTTTTCGAGCCGCGCATGCTCGCGCTTGGCTTGCGCTGGCGTGAGGCTTTCGATAGCGGCCCATTTTTCCATGAGGCCAGAATCTTAGCATGAGCCGCACGCCCGGGAGAAGCGGGGCTTTGAACGTAAGGGAGCAGCGCGTTGCCACCTTGGCCAGTAGGCCGTTTCGCTCCCTCGGCATCACCAAGGATATTCGCGGCCATCGTAGCTATAGAAACGGCCCGAATTCTTTGGGCCGAATGTAGCGATGAGCTGCCGCATTGCCTTGACGCTTTCTTGCGGCGACAAGGGCGCCTTGGGGCCCCCCATATCGGTCCTGACCCAGCCAGGATGAACGAGAACGCAGCTTATGCCGCGTGGCGCAAGATCGATCGCGGCGCTTCGCATCGCCATGTTCACCGCCGCCTTGGAGCTACGATAGGCGATCGAACCGCCAGACTTATTATCGGCAAGAGAGCCCATCGCGCTTGTGAGCGTGATCACCAGCTTGTTCTCACTCCGGGCAATGTGCTTAATAAAGGACTCGAGCACGCGCATCGGCCCAAGGGCGTTCACGTCAAGCACATGGGCCCAGGAATTATAATCCACGTTGCCGGCGGTTTGCCCAGGCGTGCCCGCCACTCCTGCGCTGTTAATGAGGACGTCGATTGCAAATTCTTGCAACTGCGCGGCCGCACCCCGAATGCTTTCGAGGTCCGTCACGTCCATTTCGAGGATGCTGAGATTGCCTGCGGCTTTGTTCTGGACGTTGCGGAGCGCGTCCGCGCTCGCAGGGAAGCGGCAAGCAGCAAACACTTGCGCCCCTTCGGCCGCGTATTGGCTCGCGAATTCCAAGCCCAGTCCGCGGTTGGCGCCCGTGATTAAGATTGTCATCATCTGACGCTGTCCTTTTTGATGACAACGCCTTTCGTCTCCTCGGGTTCGCTGAGCCTAGGCCGCTCGATAAAGTCTCGTCTGGGCACCGGCCAGGAGCGGCAACGGCTTCGTGGGCCTCGCGGCGGGATTGGCGCCACCGCCGCCAATCCTTGGCAAAGCGCAAGCACGAAGATAAGCCCGGGGATCAAACCGAGCCACATGCGGCAGCTAATGTTCCGCCGGCAACGAAATTCGCTGGTTCATCGCCTTCAGGCGGCGGCACATGACGCGCATGACGTTGAGCGCAAAAAAGGGAGTTTGTTGCACCAAAAACAAGAAACGTTTGTGGTCGATGGGAATGACCGCGCATTCGCCAGCGGCGCGGGCAGTTGCGCTCCTGGCCTCGTCGCTGATTAAGGCCATTTCACCCACGATTCCCCCTGCCGGCACAGTTTCGAAGACTTGGCCTGCGTCGACGATCTGCAGTTCCCCGGATTTGACGACATAAAGGTGAGATGCCGCTTCGCCTTTCCTGAAAAGCTCCTGGCCGGGCTTAAGGACGACGACATCGGTCTCGTTGCCGAATAGCTCCGAAAAGTCTTCCGCCAAAGCCATCTCCTTGGTCTCGCTAGACTTAGCCGAAAGCGTGAAGCCAATGCCGTTTACGTGGCATTTACCTTACAATAGGGAATGCAACATCCCTATTACGGCGCGGACGCTTTCAAACCCGAAATTCAACGGCAACTTCGGCCCAAACCGCCTTATTCCGCCGCCTTTTTGAACTCGGGGAAAGTGCAGCGCGCGTCCTCTTGAGCGGCCTCTCCCGGGCGCCTGAATTCGAGGACCTTGGCAGGTTCCCCAAAAGGAAGCCCAAGCGCTTGCCAAACATCGGTCAGGCTTTCCACCAGCTGCGCGATATGCGCGTCCGTATGCAGCGGGCTTGGCGTGATGCGCAGCCTCTCGGTGCCTCTCAGGACCGTTGGGTAATTGATCGGCTGGATATAAATCGCATGGCGGTCGAGCAGCATGTCGCTTGCGCGTTTGCAGAGCGCCGGATCGCCGACAAGCACCGGCACGATATGCGACGGATTGGGCATCACCGGGAGCCCCGCACTGCTCAACGCATGTTTGGCGAGCGTTGCCTGGCGCTGATGGAGTGCACGAAGCTTCTGGCCTTCATCCCCCTTTAGGCAGCGTATGGCGGCCGCCGCGGCCGCGGCAACCGCCGGAGGCAGGGCCGTGGTGAAAATGAAAGCGGGCGCGAGCGAGCGTACGGCGTCAATGATCGATGGCTTGGCGGCGATATAGCCCCCGAGCGTCCCAAATCCCTTAGCGAGCGTTCCCTCGACGACGTCGATCTCGTCCATGACTCCATCGCGCTCACCTATTCCGCCGCCGCGCGGGCCATAAAGTCCGACCGCATGCACCTCGTCCATGTAAGTCATGGCGTTGTAGCGGCGGGCGAGGCGCGCGATCTCGGCGATAGGCGCGATCGTCCCGTGCATCGAATAGAGGCTCTCGAAGACGATCAGCTTCGGGCGGGCTTCTCCGGCAGCCAGCAACAGTTCTTCGAGATGGGCTAGATCATTATGGCGGAAAATTTTCCGCTCCGCCTTGGAGCGGCGGATGCCTTCGATCATCGAGTTGTGATTGAACTCGTCCGAGAGGATGAGGCAGCCTGGGAGAAGATCGGCGATCGTCGAAATTGCCGCAAAATTGGAGATCCAGCCGGAGGTAAAGACAAGCGCCGCCTCCTTGCGGTGAAGGTCTGCGAGCTCCGCTTCAAGTTCGACCAGAGGGTGATTGGTGCCGGAAATATTGCGCGTGCCGCCCGCTCCCGCCCCGTGCCGCGCGGCGGCAGCGGCCATAGCTTCGATCACCTTGGGGTGCCTGCCCATGCCGAGATAGTCGTTGGAGCACCAGACGACGACTTCCTCGATTCGTTCCGGCCGATGCAGCAGTGCGCGCGGAAAAGTCTTTGTATCTCGCGCAAGGTCTGCGAAGATGCGGTAGCGGCGTTCTTGCTTTAACTTGTAAATTGCCTCATCGAAGAAACGCGAGTAGGTCACGAGGTTTGGTCTCCAAACTTCTGTCCCCGCAAGGGAACACCGGGCTCAAGCGCCAACGCCGGCCCGAGATCGAAGCGCCGGCTTATGATTTCCTCTTTTCCCTGTCACCCAAGAGCAGAACGGCGAAAAAAGAGCAACCTCTAAACAGGGTACGCGGGTTACAAGGTGGACGCGCCGCTTGATTGCTTGTTTTTTCCACCACCCAGCGCTTTAACGAGCTTCCCGCGGGCCGTCAAATCTCATTCCCGTCAACCTAATTAGGCGGCAATGCGTATTCTTGTCACAGGCAGCGCCGGCTTTATCGGTTTCCAAATGGCCCGCCGGCTCCTCGCCGAAGGGCATGATGTTGTAGGCATCGACGGGTTTACGCCCTATTATGATCGCAACCTTAAGCTACGCCGCCAGGGTATTTTACTCAAAAGCCCAAACTTTAGCGGCCACGAGGTCATGCTCGAGGATTTTTCACCACTGGCCAAAATCTACGCGGCCGGGTTCGACGCCGTCTACCATTTCGCCGCCCAGGCGGGGGTGCGCTACAGCCTGGAAAATCCGCGCGCCTATCTCGACTCCAATCTCACCGGAACCTTCAATCTGCTCGAATTGATGCGGCAGGCGCCACCCGCCCACGCCCTTTTGGCTTCGACTTCCTCGGTCTATGGGGCGAATGCGAAGGTCCCGTTTCGCGAGACCGACCGGGTGGACCATCCCTTGACGCTCTACGCGGCCTCAAAGAAGGCGACCGAGGAAATGGCTCACGCCTACAGCCATCTTTTCGACATCCCGGTCACGATGCTGCGGTTTTTTACCGTATACGGGCCGTGGGGTCGCCCGGACATGGCGTTTTTCAAATTCACCGCGGCGCTGCTCGAAGACAGGCCAATCGACGTTTATAATTTCGGCGAGATGAGACGCGATTTTACCTACGTCGAGGACCTTGTCGAGGCAATGTTCAAGCTGCTCTCCTGCATCCCGCCCGCGATGGAGAAGAGAGCGCCGCCCTTGGCTCATGACAGCCTTTCGCCCGCCGCCCCTTGGCGTGTCGTCAATATCGGCAACGAGAAAACGGTCGGGCTCATGGACTTCATTGCCGCCATAGAGGCTGCGGCCGGGGTCAAGGCCAAGCACAATTTCCTGCCAATGCAACAAGGCGACGTTCCGGTGACCCTTGCCGACACTACTTTGCTGCGGGCCTTAACCGGCTTTGCTCCGAGGACGCCGGTACAGGAGGGCATTAACCGCTTCGTCGCCTGGTACCGCGACTATTTTGGGGTCTGAAGTCTTTTGGTTGGGTGTTATTGCGCCGCGAAAGCCGCGAGGGCGGCGTCGAGCATTTTATCAGGAAGCCAAATGACGCTTGGTCCCGCTGTCCAGATGAGGGCCATTCGCAGCGTTTTGCCCGGCCAGAGCGGGGCCAGAACCGCCCGATAAAGCGCTATTTGCGTCAGATAGGCTTTTGGCGTGGACTCGAGGGCGCAAGGCGCCCCGGTCTTATAATCGGCAGCAACGATTCCGGCCGCGCTTTCGCCAATCCGGTCGATTCGCCCGGAAACCTCGAAACTGCGTTCGCCGATTCGGACCTTGCCTCTAACCCAAACTTCGGCCTTCGAGCGGGGCCCGAAGAGGCCGGCAAGCTCAGGGTTGGCGACAAGAGCGATCGCGTCGGCGGCGAGACGTTTTCGCGCGGCCTCCTCTAAGAACGAGGCCCGCGCGGATAACAAGGCAAGCGCAGCGCTGTCCCTTTTTTCGGGCGCGGCCGCGGGCAGAAATTGCAACAAAAGATGTATCGCGCCGCCGCGTTGCAGAAGCTCGCGGCGCGCCGCAAATCGCTCGCCGGCGCGACCATGCGCATGCGAGGGCGTCAGGGTCCGCACCCTGTCGTCTACGATTGGCCGGGTCCGGAAAATCCAATCAGGCAAAGCAGGCGCGGCGGCGGTAGGATCCGGCACTGCGGATATGCCAGGAGCGCCAATTCCTCGGGAGACAAAACGGCGGACATTTTCTGCACCGTCCCAAAATGCGGGCACGTCCACAAACTCTGCGTCGCTGCCGAGCGCGGCCGCGATCATCTCATACCAGCAGCCGGAGTCTGGTATCTGCGTGCCATAAAACCCGGCGACGTAGAGTCGCTCTTCGGCGCGGGTCAAAGCCACATAGAGCAACCGCCGGTATTCTTCCCGCGCTTCTTTGCGGCTTCGTTCACGCGCCGCGGCCACAGCTGCGCAATCGAGAGCTGTCTTGGGCGACCAGGCAATGGCTTCCTCGTCCGGCATTCCGGTTGGTAGCGAGAAGACTTTTGGGTCGTGGCGGCCTGACGGCGCCCTGCAGGTATCGGCGAGAAAAACGATCTTTGCCTCCAACCCCTTGGCTGCATGCACGGTCATTACCCTTACCCTATCCGCGGCTGTCTCCATGTCTCGTTTGATTTCGTATTTGTACCCCTGAAGCTCGTTGAGAAAGGAGCAAAGCGAGGGCGCGCTTCGATCTTCATGCGCAACCGCGAGGCGCAAAAACTCGTCGATGGCGTCGCGGGCCTCGGCCCCGAGCCTCGCTTCGATTGCCCGCCGCCCGCCGTCCGCCCCAAGCAGGCTCGCATAAAAGGCAAAAGCACCGCCACCAGCCCGCGCGCGCCAGCGCGCAAGTGTTGCCGCCGCGGCAACGTGGTTGCTTTCCGTCGAGGCGTTGAGCGCCGCGAAAAGACTGGCGCTGCGGCGCGGTGCAAGCCGCAGAAGGTCATTGTCGTCAAGCCCGATCAATGGCGATTTCAACACGCAGGCAAGCGTGAGATCGTCTTCGGGAGTTAAGGCGGCGCGGCCTACGGCAATAAGATCCATGACGCCGATGTGATCGAGGAGGTCGAGCCTGTCCGCTCCGGCAGCCGGGATGCCGCATTGCTTCAAGGCGCGAATCATGGCCTCGAAAAAATCTCCACGCTTGCGCACGAGAATCAGAATATCGCCGGGACGCACCGGGCGCCGCCGCGGGGGCTCGACGTCATGCGCGAACTCGCTCGATATGAGCGACTTGATCTTTTGGGCGACACGGTGAGCCACAACATCTGCAGGGTCTTGTGCGTCGCGGAGTTCGGGCGGCAGGTTCCAGCCGGGCGGCGGATCGCTCTCGGCTTCCTTGACGAGCGGCCAGATCTCGACGACCCCCGGCAGCTCGCGCTTCAGCGGCTGATGCGGCATCCAGACGTCATCTGTCAGACCGTTCTTGTGGTCGCCGTGCTCGAACACCTTGTCGATTGTGGCGAGCACGCCCGGCACGGAACGGAACGACAGGCTGAGCGGGACGCGCGCAAAAGTTTTGGCGGCGGCCGCAAACCGCGATTCGAATTTGCGCCTCATCTCTTCGAACATCTTGGGGGCGGCGCCTTGGAAGGAAAAGATCGATTGCTTCTCGTCGCCGACCGCAAAAAAAGTCCTGCGCCCTGGCCCGCGCCCCTGGCCGGAAGAAAATTCGGCCGTGAGCTTTTCAAGAACCTTCCATTGAGCTTCGCTTGTGTCCTGCGCCTCATCGACGAGGATTTGATCGATGCCTGCGTCGAGCTTAAAATGCACCCAACATCCATCCGAACGTTCAAGCAGGGTTAGGGTCTTGCCGACGAGATCGTCGAAATCGAGGATCCCGCGCAATGTCTTCTCCTCTGCGTAGCGCTTGGAAACAGCCATTGCTATGGTCATGAGCGCGCGCGTGCGTTCGAGTGTCGCGGCGGACAGGTGCTCGGCACAGAGCTCTTCAAGCCGCCTTTGCTCGTCGCCAAGTTCCTTATCGATCTCCGGGTGGGAGCACGCCAAACCCTTGGTGAGGATGAATTTTTGCGGCGTGCCTTCGCAGGTGAAGAAGATTTTGCGATAAGTATCGAGGAAGGCGGCAAACGGAGCACCGGAAGAAAACTGTTGATAGTGCAAAGAAGCTTGCCTGAACTTGCGCGCACGTTTTTTGTCATTTGTTGTTCCAAGGTCAAGCGCATCCGCGAAGGCGATCCACCGCGCAGGCGAGATTCCATCCTCCGCTATCTCCCGTTCGATGCCGGCGACATCGCGGTTTTTGGCTAGGCCGAGGATTCTGCGTAGATCCTCCTCCTTGCCTTGTATCAGGCGTCCATTCGCGATTGAATTATCGCACGTCGCCTCCTGAATGAGGCCCTCGAAATTCTCTTGGCCGCATTCATCGGCAAGACGCCGCAGCGCCGCGCCAATCACGCCCGTGTCCGAATTGGCGTCCACGAGGGTGCTGCGCAAAGCATCCTGCAGCAGTTCGGCCTGGGTGCGTTCGTCAGCCACTTCGAAGCGGTAGGGAACATTGGCCTCGAAGGGAAAAAGATGGAGGATCCGCTCGCAAAAGGCATGGGTCGTCTGAATTTTTAGGCCGCCCGGGGCCTCGACCGCGCGGGCAAAGAGCCGTCTGGCCAATGCCAGTTCCCCGAGACTGGGCTTCGGCGCGCCAATCGCGGCAATCGCCTCGGCAAGCTGATCATTGGGAAGTTGCGTCCACCCGCCGAGCATGTCGAAGACCCGGGCCGCCATGTTCGCCGCGGCCACCTTCGTGAACGTCAAACAGAGTATTTTTGAGGGCGCGACGCCTTGCAGAAGCAGCCGGATCACCCGGCTCGCGAGCACATGGGTTTTGCCGGACCCGGCATTGGCCGACACCCAGACCGATT
>JBPYDY010000083.1:0-2613 GCA_051986155.1 Methylocella sp. | reverse complement strand
ACGATGCCTGCTTCACCGGCGGCCGCCAATGCCCAGCATTGCAGGCGGCCGATGCCAACGAGATCGGCGCCCATCGCAATCGCCTTGACGATATCGCTGCCGCGGCAAAACGCACCGTCGACCATGATTTTTGCTCGCCCGGCAACCGCGCTGGCGATTTCGGGGAGCACGTGCATGGAACCACGGCCATGATCGAGCTGGCGCCCGCCATGATTGGACACGTAAATCCACTCGACGCCGTGATCGAGCGCGATTTTTGCATCCTCCGCCGTGGCGATGCCCTTCAGAATCAGCGGGATCTTGTACTTGTCCTTGATGAGTTTGACCGTGCGCCACTCCAGACCTTTCTGGAAATCGCCACCGGTGGCGCGCAAGCGGCTTTCGCGGACGTAGCGCTTGGCGATATCGCGCTCGCGTCGACTGTAATGGGCGGTGTCCACTGTCAGACAAAACGCGGTATAATTGCCCGCGATCGCCCGAGCGACGCGGTCCTCGACAAAAGCATCGTCGCCCCTGACATAAAGCTGATAGATTCGCAGCGCATCCGGAGCGGCCTCGGCGACCTTCTCGAGGCCGGGTTCCGTGACCGAACTCAGCATGTGAGCGGCACCGAATCTGCCGACGCCGCGGGCGACGCTTGAAGCAGCGCCCACGGGATCGAAGATTTCAAGCGCCCCTACCGGCGCCATCATGACAGGCAGGCGCAGCTTCCGGCCAAATACTTCGACGGAAGCGTCGACCCTTGCGACATTGCGAAGCACCCGAGGCCGAAAGGCGATCTCGTCCAGCGCCATGCGATTGCGCCGCATCGTGGTCTCGGTCTCGGCGGCACCGACGATGTAGTCCCAGGCATTCTGGTTGAGGTTGGCGCGCGCCTTCCGCACAAACTCGTGAAGGTTCTGGAATTCCTCGCTGCTCGCGCCGAGTTCGGAATTTGCCAGGCGGCGTGGCGTTTCATTCATCTTGATCTCCTGGAATCTCTTCCGCTTACCAAAGCAGCCATCGCGCAACGCGGCGAGGCACCACGCAAACCATCATGCGGTGCTAAGCCTAAAAATGCGCAGCCGGCAATAAAAAACCGGCTGCGCGCAAGTCAAACAGATCAGCTATTTCGCCATGGCATTGGCGGCTATTAGCGACATTGGCCGGGCCTCGCGCTTGGCGACCATTTTGCTTGTTGTGGCTGCGTATTTTTTGAAGTGTTCTGTCTCGCGGTGCGCTTTCAGGGCGGCCTCGTTGTCGTAGACTTCGTAAAGGAAGAAATGGTTCGGATCGCTCGCGAGGTTCATAATATCGAACCGGCGACACCCGGGTTCTTTTGCGGTGGCCGCGCCGTTCTCCTTGATCGCGGCAAGGTAGTTTTCGCGCTCGGCCGGCACGATATCGAGGTCCACGGCATTGACGAACATTCCGGCGGATTGTGCGGCCAGCCGCTCGCCCGGCAGCGGCAGTATCAGAAGCGCGACAGCGCAAGATGCGAGCACGCCTGCCGAGATCGAAATTGACTTGAGCATTTACTGTTCCTCCCGTTTGTTGCCCCGGAGTTGTCTCCGCCGGCGGGCGTTCGTTGCTCCCAATGCGGTGAGCGTAGCTGTCGCCCTGCGTCATCCATAACCGATTGCCTCCAAACAGTTAAGTCCGCCGGACATGGCAGGTCGTCCGTCGCGTGCCGAAGATTGACCCGTCTGCACATCAACTGCCATCCTTGTCCGGCCAGCGCTGACGACAGAATCGGCCTCGAAAACCGCCAGGGAGATGAATCATGATACGCAAGTCGGTCTTTGTGCTTGCCGCCGTCTGTTGGGTTGCTTCGGCTGCCGCCTCCGACATTCGCCGCGTTGTCACGGGATTGGACGCCAATAACAGGGCGGTGGTGCTGTTCGACAGCCGCATGCCGCTGCAGCCGGGGCCTTACGGTTTGCAGGCCACAAACCTTTGGGTGACCGATTCCTATCCGCTCGGTTTCTCGTTCAAGAATGATACATCGGCCATCCCCGTCGGCATATCGCCGCTTGATAACGGCACCAAATTTCGCGTCGTGGAGTTTCCCCCGCTTGACTCCGCAACCGAAGCAAAAATGGAACCTGGTTTTCTGATGAAGGCGGTCGGGCCGATGGCGCCTGCGCGCGGACTTCCTGTCACGCATCCTCTGATGCATCGCACCCGCAGCGTTGATTATGCCGTCGTGTTGTCAGGTGAGATCGACATGATGCTCGACGACACGGCGGTTCATCTCAAGCCTGGAGATACCATCGTGCAACAGGCGACCAACCATGCCTGGGTCAATCACGGCAAGGAAACCTGCCGGATCCTCTTCGTTCTGATGGATTCCAGGCAGCCCTAACTTAGTGAAGCATGCAAAATTTCCTGGCGCGCGAAGGCATGATCGCCGCAATTACAAATTGGACATGAAGGGTATTTACGGTTTTTCGTGAGCCGTGGAGCGCCTATATTGGCCCAAAGTCCTGTTCCCCTGGTGCAGGGCTTTGCTTTGGCTCCCAAGCTTGGCGGCTGGGGAGCAAGCTTACGCTTATGCGGCCGCCTCAATGCTACCAAGTTATCGTGAGCTGCTTGGCCGGCTCGAACAATAATATAATGGCCCTCATCTGGCTC
>JBPYDY010000082.1:0-4622 GCA_051986155.1 Methylocella sp. | reverse complement strand
TTCTTTCCAGATTTGTTTATCGCGCTCGGTGAAGGCGCCATAGGTCTGAAACTGATCGGCCTCCGCGCCGCGCGGTTCTGGAACCTGCACAGCGGTCTCGCCCTGGGCCTCCGCGACGGTCCATTCGGCTTCGGGATGCTTTCGCCGCCATTCCTTCATCAGCGCGCCGGCGATCAGCCAGCCTTGTTCGCGGGTCATCCGATCGCCGGGCTTGACGCCCTTTACTTCGATCGATGTCTCGCCGTCGCAGAGGCCGACGACCAAATTTCCGTCTGCGGAAGCAGGCAGCTTGTGGCGGGGAACATCATCTCCGGCCGCGGCAGGGGCTGCCGCAAGACAAAGCGCCAGTGCAAATTGGCGGGAAAGTCGCATCTCTCCGTCTCCCTCAAAAGCTCGGCAGCGTCGTCGTGGGCGGCCGGTCCTGTGCGCCGCTTGACGCAAGATAACTCGCCCGTATGGTGACGGGATTTCGGTTCCAAAGACTGTACACTTTATCGACCATGCCCGAGGCAAGCACGTTGAGCTGGCCATTGCCGCAGCCGTCAAAACCATTGAAGGGATCGGCACGATTCATTTGCACGGTAAGCGTTGGCAGCCCTTCCGGTGCATAGGGCCATGGCCAGGCGGTAGAGAGCAAGCCATAGAAGCTGATGTTGCCGATACGGTTCAAGAGCAGCTGATGGGTGTGGCCGTGAATCACCGACACGGTGTCGAACCTGCTCAGGATCGATTGAACTTCATCGGCATCTTCGGTCCAAAAGTTCCAGTTGCGGTAATATTTGTAGAGCGGCGAGTGGGAGAAGATGACGACGGGCGTCGATTTGTCCACCGCGGCAAGATCCTTCTCCAGCCAATTGCGCCCCTCGGGCCCGACTTCGAACCGGGATTGGACGCCATTGTCCAGGCCCGCGACGGTATGCATTCTCTCCTCGGGGGTCATGCCGCGTGCCGTCCAAAAGTCTTGTTCGTTGACGCTCATCAGGGTCACGAAGTGAACGCCTTTGTGATCGAAGGAATATTGGGGCGGCCCAAATAACTCCTGCCAATGCCCGCCCATATCGAGGAACCAGTCGTGTTCGCCAACCATCATTTTCACGGGCGCCTTGAGACTCTTCAAGATCTGCGCGCCGAGATCGAGCTCTTCTCTGCGGCCGAGCTGTGCAAGATCGCCGCCGAAAAGAACGAAATCCGGCTGGGGATCGAGCGCGTTCACGTCCTCCACGGCCTTCACGGCGGAGCGAATGAAACGGTCGTTCACATTGCGCGTATAAAGATGCGTGTCGGAGACATAGGCGACGGTAAAGGGCGCCACAGAAGACTCCGCGTGCGCAATTTCGATCAGCTGAAAACTTTGCGGAACAATGAGCCCCTTCGCCGCGGCTATTCCCGCCGACACGCCGGCTATATGTAGAAAGCCGCGCCGGGAAAGAGCGCCCATCACGCTGAGGTCCTTGAAGAAGGACGTGCGCTCTTCGTAATATTTGGTCTCGATGCTCTTATGCGTCATGACGTTGCTCCCTCGGTGAAATCGTTTCGCCGGAAACCCTTCACCACTTTTCGTTAGCTTTTAGCTGCCAGCTCGATCCGCGAGCCCCGGCAAGTTACGCGCTAAAATGCGCCGATTGAAGCCGGATTGCGCAGATCCGGGGTGAGCCCGGTATCGCCAATATCTCCCTTTCTGCCCTCTGCCGTTTCGGTGTCCCGCTGAGGCCGGTTAAATTTGAGCGCGGTTTGCCTTGCCATTTCCGCCTTGCCAAACTCGGCAAAGCGGTCGTCGGTGAGCGAGAACAGGAACGCGACAACATCGTCGATCTCCTTTTCGCTCATTCCAAGGCGCTGCATGCCGCCGTCAAGGAACGGGTTTGGAACGCCGCCCTTGTTGTAATGATCCATCACGTCCCAAAGCGTCGTAAGCGAGCCATCGTGCATATATGGCGCGGTGATGCCGATGTTGCGCAGCGTCTCGCTCTTGAAGGCGCCAATGTCGGAAGGGTTTTTGGTCACCAAAAACCGCCCGAGCTCGGAATAATTCGTTTGTAAAGCGAGCTCGTCGATCTGCTTGATGTCGCCGGTTTTCACGATAGCGAATGCCTTGCGGGCAAGCTCGGCGAAGTTTTGCTTATGCGCCGCGATGCCGATGTTGTGAAACTTCTGATCCGAAAAGAGCGGCGACACCGAATTGAACGCGTGGCAGGAGCTGCAGCGTCCCTTTCCCTGGAACAGTGCCCAGCCGCGCTTTGCCGAGTCGCTGATTGCCTGGAAATCTCCTGCCAAATATCGGTCGAAGGGCGAGTTCCCGGAATATTGCGTCCGCTCGAAGGCCGCGATCGCAGCGGCGATGTCGTCGTAGGTAAAGTCGCGCCCGAGGAGCGACTTGAACGCGCTCGAATACTCGGAGATCTTGGCAACCTTGGCAACGACATCCGCGGGCGATTTCTGACCCATTTCAATGGGATTGAGGACTGGAAGCTTGGCCTGGTCTTCCAGGGTCGCCGCACGTCCATCCCAGAATTGCGATGCCTGAAACATGGCGTTCAGCACCGTCGGCGCATTGCGCTGGCCGCGCTGGTTTTGCACCCCGGCGGACGTCGCGACATTGCCGCGATGGTCGGTAAATCCTTTTGTGGGGTCGTGGCAGGTCGCGCAGGCAACCGAATCATCGACCGAAAGCCGCTTGTCGTTGAAGAGCTTTTCGCCAAGTGCCACAAGTTGCGCCGAAGGCTCACGGCCGGGCGGCACGGCCAGCGCGTAGATTTGGGCGGAAATGCCAGAGGGCAGGGCAGGTTTCGCCGCCGGATTACCGGTGGACTCCGCAGCAATGGCGCCAAGGCGTAGAACGCTCCCGGAGGTTAAGAAAGTCAGCCCCGCCGCGGCGAGCAGAACGCCCCCAAATATCGCAACTGCGATGGCAACTTTAGAACTCCGTTGCGGCGTCTGCATCCTCTCCTCCCAGCGCGCTTTTTTGCCAATTTTACGCGATCGCGAAAACGGTGACAATTTATTTTACAACAAGCATAATGGGAAAAATGCGCGCCGTGAACCGGCAAAATTTGCAAACGCCGCTCTGCCGGGCCGCCCCGCCTGCCCGTTTCAGGAAGGAGTGTGATGGCCGCCAGCGAGAAACGACCGTACGAGGGCGAACTTCTCATAAAAAAACCATCGCCTCGTGATCTTGCGGCCCATATTGGGCAGAATTCCGGGATGGGCCTACGAGTGAACCTTTCAATTCTCCGTAATTTACGGGCAAGGGCATGACCAGAGTGGCTTATGTGAACGGCCGCTATGTCTCGCGCCGGTCTGCGGTCGTTGACATCGAAGACCGGGGATATCAGTTCGCCGACGGCGTCTACGAGGTCTGCGAAGTGTTTCGCGGCGCCCTGATCGACGAACAGCGGCATTTCGAGCGCCTCGCCTATTCGCTTGCCGAGCTGCAAATCGCTGCGCCCCTGCGCCCGGGCGCGCTCGCCATTGTGGTTCGCGAAATCTTGGCAAGAAACAAAATCGAGAATGGCTTCGTCTATGTGCAGGTGACGCGGGGCGTCGCTCCCCGCGATCACGTTTTTCCGCACCCCCCCGTGCGCCCGAGCCTCATCGTTACCGCACGTCAGGTGAACCCGGAAAAAGGCGAGCTGAAAGCGCAAAAGGGGGTGAGCGTGATCACCACCCCCGACCTGCGCTGGAAAAGGGTCGATATCAAATCGATCTCTCTTTTACCCAATGTCCTTGCGCGCCAGCTCGCGCAGGAAAGCGGCGCCTACGAGGCCTGGCTTGTCGATTGTTCTGGCATGGTCACCGAAGGCGCGGCATCAAATGCCTGGATCGTCTGCGAGAACGGGACGATCGTTACCCGGAATCTTGACCATTCCATTCTGCGCGGCATCACCCGCACGACCTTGATCGAGATTATTGCGGCGCAATGTCTTGAATTGGTGGAGCGAAAATTTAGCCTGGAGGAGGCGCTGGCGGCCCGCGAGGCCTTTATTACCGGGGCGACGGCATTGATCATGCCGGTGGTGCACATCAACGGCAAAAAGATTGGGGAGGGCATTCCCGGCCCAATTACATTAAAATTGCGCGCTATATTTCATGACTTGGCCGCTCGTTCCACTTAATCCTCGGATAAACCTTTAAAACATGTGGCCGCTCCATCGAGTATTGGAGGCTGACGGTCTGCCGACCAAGGGCCTTGCCGTAGGGCCCATTCGTCTAATATGATCGCTGCCGCCGGAATGGCGATTTTTGGCGAATGATACGCGCCGGTTTTGGCGCCAAGAACAAAATAAGGATTCCGAACGATGAGTGCGGACCGGCCACAAAATCTCCAGGACACGTTTCTCAATTTTGTCCGCAAAAACAAGGTCCCACTCACCATCTTTCTCGTTAACGGGGTCAAACTCCAAGGCGTCGTCACCTGGTTCGATAATTTTTGCGTCCTGCTTCGGCGCGACGGTCACTCGCAGCTCGTCTATAAGCATGCCATATCGACGATCATGCCGGGCCAGGCCATTCAGCTGTTCGAGCCTGGCGAGGAGGCTGCCGGCCATCCGGGAGAATAGACCGCCCAAAGACCATCCTTGAACCGGTGATTGCCCCGCGCGATATTAGCGGTGCAGATATACAGC
>JBPYDY010000081.1:0-17864 GCA_051986155.1 Methylocella sp. | reverse complement strand
CCGACTGTATTAACCACCATGAGCGTACCCTTCCAGCTTGCCGTCCTATACCTGCGGCGGATCCATTCCCGTTCATAGTACCATCGCGGCAGCTCTTGCTCGAGGCGCGCCTTAATCTCATCCTCGTTATAGGTTTTCTCTCTGAGGGTCTCGCTCATTGCAACCATCCAATCTTCGCTGGGTTGTGCTCAGATCCGTAGCGTCGAACGTTGCCATTCTATAACACGATACCTGCCGATAGGAACTTTATAATTAGGGCTGCGGTTAACCCTTACCGTTTCCATCAACCCCCAGCCGTGATTTTTCGCCCTGTCGGAATATGTGGACGAGCGACCGCCAGAGGAGATATGCAGAATTCGATGACAACGAGTCCTTGGCTCGGCCCGAGCAGATGCCTTATTACCTGTGTGCTCGCGCTTATGGTCATGCTGGCCATAATTCCGGCTGCGCTGGCGCAACAAGGTGCGCGTCAGCAAAACCAGGATTGGCCCTGCCGGCAAATTTTGGTCGAACGAATTTCCATGGCCGCGGTTTGGTCCGGGCCACCGGCCGATAACGTTGCCTGGAGGTCGGATCCAGCCGTAGCAACCCTCGTTGGGACGCTCGCGGCACGGCGCACGGAGCTCAAAGACGCCGAACGCCTAATCGAAGATTTCGCAAAAACGCAGGGAGCGAGCAAGGGGGACAAATTGACTGCCGTTTTCGCGGGCCTATTTGAGACGCTTAATGCGGAGCGCACGCAAATTATTGAAGGGCTGCTTCGCTTCGGAGCGAAGCAACGAGAACTTGCGGCCAAGATACGTGCCGGGGGGCCGCGAGCGCAACAAAAGGACGAGATGCCCGCGCCCGGCCAAGGAGACCAAGCGGGAAACGCCAGTGCCCGGCAATTGGAGTGGGACATGCGCCTTTTCGATGAGCGGCGCCAATCAATCGCCTTTGCGTGCGAGTCGCCTACTCTCATCGAACAGAGGCTCTTCGCGTTGGCGAGGGTTATCCAGCGCAATCTTCAATGAGCTATCAAGCCGGCACCAGGAGGAGACGCATTCGGCTCTAATGTGCGATGGGCGCGCCGTTCTCATCAAGCAGCGGCACGCCATAAGAGACCAAGATTTGCGTGATCTCGGCCCCGTTTTCAGAAATAAATTTGTTCAATTGACGCTTCCAGTTCTGATCGGATGGACGCACTCCCATCGCGATTCGATAGATCATCGGGGGCTCGGCGGGTTCCTTGAGCAAAGCGGTGACTTTTAACTTGGTTTCGGAACGCTTCGCGAGATAGCCCGCCAACGGTCCCCAAAGTATAGCGACATCGATTCGATCCTTTGCGAGGTCTTCGATCATCGTAGAGGCCGGGCTGTCGAATCGCGTATCAACAACAAGCGGATAGGATTTGACATTTCCGAGCAAACCATTGACAGCGAGGCTGGTCGCTGGTGGCGTGCCGGCAATGATGCCGATGCGTTTGCCTTGCAGGCGCGGATCGGCGAGATCGTCAATTGACGCCATCTCGGTTCCAGGCTTCGTCACGATTGCGTAGGCCGTCCGGTAATAGGGATTTGTCACCTGAGCGATGTCGTCTTTCTGCGGCATCCCCATGATGATGTCGCAACGGTGCGCATTGAGCGTGTTGCGCACAAAGCCCGTGGCGCCCGGATAGTACTCATACGTTAGCTCCTTGCCGAGCTTACGCGCCAGAAGCGTTGCAATCTTGTTCTCGAACCCCTCACCGGCTTCGTTGGAGTAGGGTAGGTTCCGCGGATCGGCGCACACCCGCAAAACCTTCGGGTCGACAAGTTCAGTTGCCCCGTCCTGCGGGTTTTGTGCCGAATTCTCAGGACCGGCCAAAAGGATTGGCGAAATCAGCAAAAACAGGCCGATTGCACGCTTCGCCGTCATACGGCCTATCAGAGCTTGCCAATCTTTAGCCCTCGTCGCCATGACATTTTTGCTCGGCGACCCCGGCTTCCGGCGGCTTCTCTTCATGTTTTGTGGGTCTTGCCCGGCCTACCGCGTCGGCAGATCGCGCCCGCAGGTAAACGTAGATATCGTCGATATAGCACATGACATTCTTGTTTTCGCCAAGAGCAGGCATGACCTTATTCTCGCCGCCGGCGAGATCTTGCTTGCCGCCGACGACAATGCCGACAAACTCGGCATAGTCGATGTGTTTCACGGACTCCTTGAGGGCCGGAGCGTAAGTGGACCCTTCGCCGTCAGGCCCGTGACAGACATGGCATTCCGAATGATAGCGGCGAAAACCAGAGTAAGTGTACCAGTCCACCGTCCCATCCGGCTTCACGTTATAAGTCGGATTGCCTTTTGAATCGAGATATTTGCCCTTGTCTTGCTTGACGGCTGCTGGATCACCCGGCGCATCGGCCATGGCCGCGGTTCCAAATGTTACAAGAAAAGCGAGGGGAATGGCTCGCGCCAAGCTGTTGAGCACGGGACGGTCCTTTTTTAGAAATTCTGTGGCGGGCAAAGCCGCCCTGCGCGACAAGACGCCGGGCGGCTTTGAGTGATCTTGTGGCGGCGGCGGCTATTGCCCGGAGAGCGCGAATACCGTCAACTGGCCGCCGAGGGCCGTATAGTTTGAGAGCGCCGCATAACCGCCGACCGCGCCAAGGCCCGCGTGTGGATCGGTCAAACCGGCCGCGAGTCCAATGCCCGCCCAGCCTCCGACGCCGGACAGCACGGCGATATATTGCTTCCCACCATGCTCGTAGGTCGACACATTGCCGATGATGCCTGACGGCGTTTTGAACTTATAGAGCTCATCGCCCGTGGTTGCGTCCACCGCCTTCAGGTAGCCTTCAAGAGTGCCGTAGAACACCAAATTCCCGGCCGTCGCAAGCGCGCCGGACCAGACCGAGAATTGTTCTTTCTTCTGCCAGACAATCTTTCCGGTCTTTGCGTCCCAGGCCGTGAAGTTGCCCATGTTGGTCTCGCCCTTCGGCGGATACATGGACAAGGTCGCGCCGACATAAGGCTGGCCGGCGCTATAGCTTACATGGAACGGCTCATAGTCCATGCATACGTGATTGGCCGGAATATAGAACAGATTGGTGATCGGAGAATAGGCAGCAGGTTGCTCGTCCTTCGACCCAAGAGCCGCCGGGCAAATTCCCTCCGAGTTCACGTCTTCACCATTTGCCTCAGTCGAATACGCCTTCACGACCAAGGGGCGGCCGTAAGTCGGAGAACTTTTGTCCGTGTCGACCTTGGTCGCCCAGTTGACGGCAGGATCGAATTTTTCGGCGACAAGCAGCTCGCCCGTTACCCGATCGAGCGTGTAGCCGAAGCCGTTGCGATCGAAATGCACCAAAACCTTGCGCATCTCCTGATTGGTCAAGATCATCTCGTTGATGCCGTCAAAATCCCATTGGTCATGCGGCGTCATCTGATAGACCCATTTGGCGACGCCGGTGTCAACATCGCGCGCCCAAATCGTCATCGACCAGCGGTTGTCGCCCGGCCGCTGCTTCGGATTCCATGTCGAGGGATTGCCCGAGCCGTAGTACATGAGATTCAATTCAGGATCGTAGGAATACCAGCCCCAGGTCGTGCCGCCTCCGATCTTCCATTGATCCCCTTTCCATGTGCTAATTGAAGAATCCTTTCCTACCGGCCTGCCGAGATGAGTCGTCCTTTCGGGATCGATCAAGGTATCGGAGTCCGGTCCCATCGAATAGCCGCGCCAAACGAGCTTGCCGGTCTTAATATCGTAAGCCGTGATCGAGCCGCGTACGCCGAACTCGCCCCCGGAAATGCCGACGAAAACTTTATCCTTGATGACCATTGGGGCAGAGGTTCCGGTCTCGCCCTTGGAAGGATCGCCATTCTTCGCCGACCAAACGACCGCGCCGGTATTGGCATTGAGCGCGACCAGCGTCGTGTCGGCCTGATACTGGAAAACCTTCCCATCGCCATAGGCGACACCACGGTTAACCGTATCGCAGCACATCACCGGAATGACATTCGGATCTTGCTTGGGTTCGTACTTCCAGATGATCTTGCCGTCGCGATTCAAGTCGAGCGCGTAGACAGTGTTCGGGAATGGCGTGTTGAAATACATGACGCTGCCGATCACCAGCGGCCCGCCCTCGTGGCCGCGCAGAACGCCGGTGGAGAACGTCCAGACCGGAGCCAAACGCTTGACATTGTTCGAATTGATCTGATCGAGCTTCGAGAAACGGCGATTGGCGTAGTCGCCAGTCGGCATGACCCATTGCCTTGGATCTTTTGAAAGCGCGATCAATTCATCATTGGCAAATGCCGCACCATTCGCGAGAAGCGCGGCGCCGCCAACACAGGACATAAGCAGGAATTTGCGCATTTATTTCCTCCGGGCATCTTACTGCGCGGCGCCTTTGCACGCCGATGCGCGGAGGCGCCTTATTGGTACATGTCTTTCTGCCGGGTATCGGAACGCCGGCAAGCCTGGCGAGTTTCCATAGCAAGCCCTCCACACCCCAGGTCGTTCTCAATGTGGCCGGGCCCCCCTTCCATAACCGCGGGCGAAGAGCCCCGCAAGGCCGCGAAGAAAGGAAACTCGGGAGCTGTATATATTGCGGCTAGCACGGACACAATAGCTATTCTATAGTTCACGCTCGCAAGGGCATTGGTGATTCCATCGGCGCCGAGGCGCGAAGGCAAAGCTCCGAGGATTTGAGGGCAATCCCTTCCGCTTTTTTTGCGAGCTGCGCGGCAATGTAGTGGCAATGTAAGGGTGCAAAGTTGAAGCGAGAACTAAGGATGCCGATCAACGCTTCGGAGAGCGAGTTCCAGCTTTTGCTGCGGCAATCCTGACTTCTGGTTCCAGGCCAGGCCTGGCCGCTCTGGGTCCAGGGGCGAACGAACCGCAATATTTCTAAGAGCGAGCCCGCGCGGGGAGTTAAATAGGCGATTACGGTTCGTTTGGCCGCAAGTGGTAGCTCGGCGGCTCCTTCGATGCGTTGCGATCACGCCCTCGTTGGCTAACCAAGTGGAGATCGGCATGAAGACAAGTCTTAAACTAATTTTAGCCGTAGGCATCGGATGTGGCACGCTCGGCCTCGAAAAAAATTGTGCAACAGCGATGCCGGTGAGCGGCCTCGATCCGGCGCTTGCCTCACCGGCAGACGTGGCAAACAGCGTGGAAACGGTTCGCTGGGTCTGCCGCCACTGCCATTGGGTTCCCGGCGGGCGGCGCTATTGGTGGGGCCCTGGCTATGAATTTTATGGTCCGGCGCCGTGGTGGCGCTGGGGATATGGCTATTATCCATGGTGGCCCCATGCTGGCTACTGGCCCTATTACTATGGCTACTACTGGTAGCTGACAGCTGGCGCGGGCGGAGGTAACCCACTCGGTGAATCGTGCGTCCGCCGGTTGGCCCCGTATCCGGCGGCACCCAAGCTCGCCGCGGTCTCATGGGCCGGCCGCGTTACCCGCCCGCCCCCGGCCAAATCTGCCCCCTGCAGCCGGTTTCTGCAGTTCTGCCGTAAGATTTATGCTGGCGACGAGCGCAGAGATGTGAGCGCAGCCGTGCAGGGTAAAGTCGCTTCCCGCGGCACGGTGGTTTTCTGCCGCGGCCTGCGGAATCGTGGCGCGAGAAAACCCCAGCTTCTCAGCTTCCTTCAATCGAGCAGGACTATGCGGGACCGGCCGGATCGCACCAGACAGGGCAATTTCGCCAAAGAACACTGTGTCTGCGGCAATGCTTTGCCCGCTCAAGGAGGACACGAGGGCCGCTGCCACGGCGAGATCGGCGGCTGGTTCGCCGACGCGCATTCCGCCCGCCACATTGAGATAAATATCGTATTGGTTGAGCTTGAGCCCTGCACGTGCGTCAAGGACCGCTAGAACCATGGCAAGCCGCGCACTGTCCCAGCCGACAACGGCCCGGCGTGGCGTGCCGGGCAGGCCCGGCGCGACAAGCGCCTGAATCTCGACGAGAAGAGGCCTCGTGCCTTCCACCCCGGCGAAGACCGCGGTGCCCGGCGCCGGGCTATCGCGCGACGACAAAAACAATGCGGAGGGATTTGTGACTTCGGCAAGCCCGTTCCCGGTCATTTCGAAGACGCCGATCTCGTCGGTCGGGCCGAAGCGATTTTTCAGTGCGCGCAAAATACGAAAGCTTCGACCTCCTTCGCCCTCAAACGAGATCACCGCGTCGACCATATGTTCGACGACGCGTGGGCCCGCGATTTGCCCGTCCTTCGTGACGTGACCGACGAGAATGACCGCTGCGCCAGTAGTCTTTGCGAAGCGGATCAGCGCCTGAGCTGCACCGCGGACTTGGCCGACCGTGCCAGGCGCCGAATCGATGAGCCCGGTCCACATCGTCTGAATGGAGTCAATGACGACAAGCGTCGGGCGTATGTTGCGAGAAAGGGTCGCGACGATGTCCTCAATACCGGTCTCGGCGGCAAGTTCAACAGGGGCCGCCGTGATACCAAGCCGCAGGGCCCGCAGCCGGACCTGGTCAATCGCTTCCTCGCCGGAAATATAGACAACCCTCCGGTTCAACGTGGCGAGCCTTGCGCAGGCCTGAAGGAGCAAGGTCGACTTGCCTATGCCTGGCTCGCCGCCAAGCAATACGACCGAGCCTGGAACGAAGCCGCCGCCCGACACCCGGTCGAACTCTTCGATCCCCGTCCTGATGCGCGGAGAGACGGGGCCGTCCCACGGGCTGAGGCTTGAGAGGCTGAAAACGCGGCCTTTGCGAGCGCTTGTCCCCGGCGTTGCGCCTTCTTCAACGATCGTATTCCATCCGCCGCAAGAATCGCAGCGGCCCAGCCAGCGTTGACTCGCCGCGCCGCAATTTTGGCAGATAAAGGGCATATATGGTTTGGCCATGGCTGGGTGCGGCTGGCATTTTGCCCGTCGCAGTACGCGAATCCGGACTATCTCGAACCCCGTGTTTCAGACAATTTGAAAGCTACGAACGGAAGATGCCTTGGGCAAATGCCGTTTTCCGGATGGTAAGCTGGAGAATGTCCATGATTCATGTTGTAACCCCTGAAAACGAGCATTTCTATCGCGACGAAATGGATCAAGCCTATCGCTTGCGTCACAAAGTATTTGTTGAGGAAATGGGATGCAAAGACCTTAGCAAGCCAGACGGGCGCGAGATCGACCAGTTTGATACGAAGCATGCCGTAAATATGCTGTATATAGAGGGGGGAGAAGTTCTTGGTTATCAGCGGCTGTTACCTACTACTCGTCCTCACCTGCTGTCCGAGATTACGCCCGAGCTTTGCGAGGTCGAGCGTCCGGTAGGCGCTCACATCTGGGAAATTTCCCGCCATTGCGTCGCGCCAAACCACCGGGCCGACAGGCGATTCGCCAGCCCGGTTGCCAACGCCCTTGGAATGGCTTTGGTGGAATGGGGCTTCGAATGCGGCGTTACGAAGTTTGTCATTGAGATCGAGCCCACGGGCATCTTGCCGTTGATTCAGCTGTACTTCCAGCCTTTGTCGCTCGGTTTGCCAAAGAATATAGACGGTAGGGATGTCATCGCGGTGACGCTCACATTTGACGGCCGGACGCTTGAGCAGTTGCGGCAAATACGCGGGACCCGCCGCCAGGTTTTGGCCGAAACCCTCGAGCGGCCTACTTTGTTGCGTGCCTAGGGAACTGAAGCCGATGCTCCGTTGCCGCCTGCGGCGCGCCGCCGCGCGCGGCCGGCAATTTGTCAGCCCTTCGATCCGGCCTCGAAAAAATCGTGCGGCCGTTATGCGTTTGGCTGCAATTGCGCTATAAATTATCCCAACGCCGCTCAACTGTTCCAGCGTACCCGGGCTGCCAATGGATACGGCGGAAGCGTGGCGATTGGAACCCGATTCGTGACAAAATCCCCAAACCCCATCGATCGGCACGTTGGCAGCCGCGTCCGGATGCGGCGGATGATACTCGGGATGAGTCAGGAAAAATTGGGAGATGCCTTGGGCCTGACATTTCAGCAGGTCCAAAAATATGAAAAGGGCATTAACAGGATCGGCGCCAGCCGGCTCCAGCAAATTTCGCGCATCCTCGAAGTTCCTCCCGCCTTTTTTTTTGAAGGCGCGCCGTCGTTTGAGCCAACAGCAAATCTCGAACCTGCTTTCATCGGCGTTGCGGAAGATTCCAAAGCCAATTATGTCGCGGATTTCTTGTCGACCCAGGAAGGCCTGCATCTCAACATGGCCTTCGCACGAATTCACGATCCAAAGATCCGCAAGCGTATTGTCGATCTTGTCTGCTCGCTCGCGGGCGAGGAGCCGGAACCGGGGTTGGCCCGCGGCAATACTGCCCAACCCGAGCAATGAACCGCTTCCGCCGGCTCGTGCGAGCTCGGTGGCCGGGAAAGCTTGACAAATCGGAACACCCTGGCGAAAGCATTGGTGGTCCACTCGTTACGGAGACAAGCCTTGGCGCGCGAAGACTATCTTTTTACAAGCGAATCGGTAGCGGAAGGTCATCCGGACAAAGTGTGCGACCGGATCTCCGACGAAATCGTCGATCTGTTCTTTCGCGAGGGCGCAAGAGCCGGTTTAGATCCGGGGCACATCCGGGTTGCTTGCGAGACAATGGCAACAACGAACCGCGTCATTATCGGGGGCGAGGTGCGCGGTGCACCAGTTGGGCCGGAAAGGATCGAGGCGGCGGCACGCGGCGCGATCAAGAACATCGGTTATGAGCAAGAGGGCTTCCATTGGCGCGACGCCAAGGTCGAAGTCCTGCTGCACGGCCAATCGGCGGACATCGCCCAGGGTGTCGATGCAAGCGGCAACAAGGACGAAGGGGCAGGCGATCAAGGCATTATGTTTGGCTATGCCTGTCGAGATACGCCCGAGCTCATGCCAGCGCCCATCTATTATGCCCACAAAATCCTCGAGGAGCTCGCCTTTGCCCGCAAAGCAAATGCCGGCGAGGCCGGTAAACTCGGCCCCGACGCCAAGTCCCAAGTGACCATCAGATATGCCCGGGGAACCCCAGTGGGTGTGACCCAAATAGTCTTGTCCACGCAGCACCTTGACGATGCGCTCAGCTCGCAAGGGGTCCGCGAGATTGTCGAGCCCTTTATCCGCAAGACTCTTCCGCAGGGTTGGATCACGCCCGGCACGGTATGGCACGTCAATCCAACGGGTAAATTCGTCATTGGCGGCCCAGATGGAGATTGCGGCTTGACCGGGCGCAAGATCATCGTGGACACCTACGGCGGCGCGGCGCCGCACGGTGGCGGCGCATTTTCCGGCAAGGACCCGACGAAAGTCGATCGCTCGGCCGCCTATGCGGCCCGCTATCTCGCAAAAAACGTTGTTGCGGCGGGCCTCGCCGATCGCTGTACGATTCAACTCTCCTATGCAATCGGCGTCGCCGAGCCGCTGTCGATTTATGTCGACACCCACGGCACCGGCCAAGTCGAAGAAAGCAAGCTGGAGGCGGCTCTCTCCGGTGTCATGAGCCTATCGCCACGCGGGATCCGGGAGCATCTTAAGCTTAACCGGCCGATCTATGCACGGACAGCCGCCTACGGCCATTTTGGCCGCGTGCCGGATGCCGATGGAGGGTTTTCCTGGGAAAGGCTTGATTTGGCCGAGGACCTCAAAGCTTGCTGCAGCTGACGCGCGTTGCGCTGCATGGCAGGAGATACGTTCTGGCCGTGATCTCGAAATGCAGCCCGTGACGCCTGAATGCCCGGAGGCGGGCAGCCAGCGGGAGAGAGAAACACATCCATCGGCATTGCATGGCCGGCGGCGCGGCCGGAAGCTCAGCGGCCGGCAGACGTTTTTGCTCCACACCGTCCTGCCCCGCCTTTCCCTCGACTTCTCACGCCCGATTACCGGCATCCCGTCCCTGTTTCCCGATAAGCTTTCGGCGCTGTGGCTCGAGATCGGTATTGGCGGGGGCGAGCACCTTGCCGCAGAGGCCAAGGCGCATCCTGATGCCGGCTACATCGGCTGCGAGTTCTTTCTGAATGGACTTGCCAAAACCTTGGTCCATATCGAGGCGGATCAGCTGCGCAATGTGCGCCTCCATGACGGCGACGCCCGGGCGGTGATCGAGGCCCTGCCCCCGGCATCGTTGGATGGCGCCTATCTGCTTTATCCCGATCCGTGGCCGAAGCGGCGCCATCGCGGGCGCCGGTTCCTGACCCCGGAAACCCTGGAAAGACTGGCGCGTGTGATGCGCCAAGGAGCAGAAATCCGCTTCGCGACCGATATCGATAGCAACGCAAGCTGGACTTTGGCGCAGGTTTTACGCGCTGACAAATTTAGCTGGAACCCTTGCTGCGCGGAAGACTGGCGCCTGCCGTGGGAAGGATGGACCCGCACGAGATACGAAGCCAAAGCTTTAAGAAGCGGCCGCAGGCCCGTCTATTTTACGTTTCTGCGGAAATAACCGGTATTATGGCGCAAACGCCACAGGAAATTTAGCGCGGTCCGCCCAACTGATTCCGAAAGGAGTCAGTGAATGAAATTAGATCCAATTGCGAATTCATGCCGCTTGAGTCAGGGTTGGTGGCTCATCATCTCCATGGGAACGCTTACGTCAAGACACCTTTATATGGGGATGCTTCGCCACTGTGCTGGCAATTGTGCTCACCGTGGTGGGCACCGTGATCCACGATATTCGATGGTTCCTCTGAGTCGCATGGCCGTTTGCTAGTGCCGCAGTTTGGGCCTTTGCGCGCAATTGGACCAGATCACGAGTAATTGTCTCGCTAATTACTATTCCCGG
This sequence comes from Methylocella sp., assembly GCA_051986155.1. Classification (GTDB taxonomy): domain Bacteria; phylum Pseudomonadota; class Alphaproteobacteria; order Rhizobiales; family Beijerinckiaceae; genus Methylocapsa. Next base: position 7,159 of record JBPYDY010000081.1, on the reverse strand, counting down.
AATCCTCCTACCAGGGTTAGCGGTTTTGTTCCTATATAAATCAACTCGCTCCACCTATTGTCGAAACGCGTCTGGTCGCAGACCTTGCCATCCCTGGCGGGGACTACGCTCCTCATACTATGATCCATGGGATTGAATGGCAGGATTACTATTTGGAAGGAAGGATTACGCTGATGAACAGGACAAATCAGCAATATTCAAATTTAGATATGTTAGTAAAATCTAATCTCTCGATTGCGCAGATTGGCTTTATCAGTCAATTTAGCAAATGCACAGCAGGCGCGTGGCCAGTTAACCCTGAAATGCTTTTAGAAGGCACTGACGCCGTAGGGAAAAAAATGACATTAGTGCCACGTCCAAGCCCCGTTCTCGCTCCAATGTATCGAATACAATGTGATAAGATTTCCGGATTCGACCAAATAGGAATTATGATAGCGATAATTAACATAAACCCTACCGTGAATGGCAAGCCGCCTGCTACGTTGTTCGGCCCCAGACCACGGCCAAATTGGATGATACCGAGCATTGCGTTTGATGCGCTAGGCCAAAGATATTACGGAGTTTTCACGAAATGCTTTATCGGAGCATGCCCTCAAATGCCAAATTAAATGTCTCTGGCCAGAAACGGAAGGTGCCGTCTGCCCGCATTGCGGCGGCTTGTATGCCTATGACTTGCCGCCGCCCGAATGGCGCTCCGCGCTTCCGCTGCCGGGCCTGCCACAAGGATTTCTCGATTACCTCAGGAACGCTCTCTGTGGCGTTTGCGCCATAATACCGGAAATAACGCGAGATCGGTCGAATTGGATTGGCCAAGGTCCGGGACCGTTTACTTCCCCGGTCTACGGTCCTTTGCACGATCCGGTGCGCCAGGATCACAGAAAAGATATTCAAAAATCGAGTTATTCAAATCAGACTTACGAGATAGACTCGTCGCGAACCCGTTGGTTCCTGCTCGTAAATCGGACTCGGAGCATTGAGGAGACACCACTTTGGCCATACCGATCCTAGGGACCATTCTGCTTGGAGCAGTTTTGGCGCGATTCTACAATATTTTGATCCTTGTCCCCGCGTTTGCGCTTATTTTCGCCTCCATTGTTGCGAAATCATTTTATCTCCACCTTGGGGTGCTGCGCCCTGCCGTGGAATTCGCCTTGCTCATCACGAGCCTGCAAATCGGCTATGTTGCTATTCCGATTTCCTTTGTTGTTATGGCGCCGTTACGCCGGATAAAAGGGCGCAGTAGCAAGTGCCCCACGACGCATGCGCCGATTATTGCGACGCCGCAACAGCAATAGTCGTTGCAGTGCACACAATTTTCTCGTTGCGCCCAATTTTAGCTCAGTTTATTGTATATGGTTACGGTCGATTGTGGCTCCGAATTAACTTCGGGAAGGAAGCCTGAGGCAATCGGCAAAGCTTAGGCGTGTCAAAGCTGCGAAACACAACGCACTGACGCACCTTCCCTAGCGCCAAAGCTGAGTGACTATTGGGAGAAATAAGCAACGCGATGATCATCCTCGCGATTTTGTCTCTATCGTTCGGCTGGCTACTCGGACAGTTTTTCAAGTTCCAGGTCCTGTTTCCCGCGATTTGCGTGGTAGCCCCTATCGTGTTTGCAGCGTCCGTTGCTCTGGGCGATACTGCACTGCAAACGGCATGGAAACTCGCTGCGGCCATTTGGCTCCTGCCGGTTGGCTATGCTTTTGGCCAGATTCTGCTTCATATTGCCGTGGTTAGGCGCAGTCGGCGCAAGCTCGCCGCCGAACTTGCCAGCCTTCGCGGAAGGCGCGAATAGAGCAGGCTGCCGCCTTGAATCGCGCTTTGCTCGAGATCCTGGTTAGTCCCACAGGAAAAGTCCAGCTGGGATCGAAGGCCCGCCCCGTAAAGCTCCCGTGAGCGCGGCGAACGCTGTGGCCGCGATGAAACCGTCGAGCCGGTCCATGAAGCCCCCGTGGCCGGGAATAAGGCTGCTTGAATTCTTCGCGCCAAAACGCCGCTTGACCCAGGATTCGAAAATGTCGCCGCCTTGCGAGATGCCACCAGCCGCAAGGCCAAGCACGAAAAGAACCACCTGCACTCTCAGGCCGAGACCATGGCCGCCGATCGCCGAGCCAAGAACGGCGCCGGCAACAATGCCAGTTAGGGTGCCGGACCAGGTCTTCGACGGGGAGATCCTCGGCCAGAGTTTGGGGCCCCCGATAAGCCGCCCGCCGAAATAAGCGAAAACATCGGTGCCCCAGACAATCGCAAAAAGCCAGACGATGGACCGCGCGCCATAATCTTCCGCCCGGTGCAGCGCGGCTAGCGAAATAAGCAGCGCAGCTGCATAGGCGACCCCCGAGAAGGCCCAAATCCTCCGGCCTCTGTCCGCAACCAGAGCTACGGTGAGACAGGTCGCGCTGAGGGCTGCACCGGCGAGCAAAATCTCGGATTCGGCCAAAAACAGGGCACCGGCCGCGAGACCGAGAGCGGTGGCGAGACAGCGCCAAATAAGGCGCCGGGCCGCAATCAGATTCTGCCATTCACAGCCGACCGCCACGGCAGCAAAAAGCCAAACCACATCAAAAACAGCGCCGCTCAGCCAGACCGAGACGAGACCTGCCGTCATCAAAACGACGGCCGAAAGAAAACGCGGGAGAAGGTCCGCCAAGCTACGCCGCTTCACCACGCTGAGCCTGCAAAGTCGTCGGGCTGCTGGGCGGCCATATCGGCCCACATGGTATCACCCGGCGTAGGCAAGCATCATCCTTAGCGGTTAGCCAATAGATTTTCGCCGCGGTATTGCCCTGTCACCCCGCCGAAACGCCGCTCGCGCGCCGAAAATTCATTTAGCGCCGCCGCAAACGCCTGGCGGTCGAAGTCCGGCCAGTGCATCGGCAGAAAAACCAGCTCGGTATAGGCCGCCTGCCACAGCATGAAATTCGACAGTCTCTGTTCGCCGGAGGTGCGGATGATGAGATCCGGATCGGGGATGCCTGCCGTGTCGAGGCGGCTTGCGAACAGCGACTCGTCGATATCCGACGGCTTAACGAGGCCGCTTGCCGCCTCCTGCGCCAATATCCTTGCCGCAGCGGCAATTTCCTGCCTGCTTCCATAGTTGAAGGCGACGATCAGGTTGAGCCGCGCATTGTCCCTTGTGCGATCCTCGGCCTCTTCGAGCAGCGCAAGTATATCCGGTTTTAAATTGCTGCGGGCGCCGATCACCTTCACCCTGACGCCACTCTCTTCCAACTCATTGAGATCGTTTAGAATAAAGCGCTTGAGAAGCGCCATGAGATCGGCGACCTCGGCAACCGGCCGGGTCCAGTTCTCTTGCGAGAAACTGTAGACCGTGAGATAGTTGAGGCCGAATTCAATCGCGGCACGTACCGTCTCGCGAAGCGCCTGCACGCCGCGCCGGTGTCCCTCCGCCCGCGGCAAGCCCCGGCGCGCCGCCCATCGCCCATTCCCGTCCATGATAACGCCAACATGAATGGGCGTGCGCGCCTGGTTTTGCCGCATGGGATGGCCGGTTTCATTCGTTGCCCTGACCGGAATCGTCATTTGCCGGCCATTAGATCGCTAAAAATTCTTCAACCATCGCAACACTCCTGCCCAACACCCGGCCCGCGCATGCGCCTTGGCGTGGATATAACAGAATTGCGCTGTCCGTCAGCAATAATCTCGGGCGTTGGGTTTGCTATCCGAACGTGATTGCAACAACTCAAACTTGCATGATTTCAGATTCCTTTGCGCTCAGCGCGGAATCGATTTCTGCTACGAATTCATCGGTCACTTTTTGGACTTCATGCTCGTGGCGTTTCTCCTCGTCCTCGCCGACCGACTTGTCCCTGAGGAGCTTCTTGAGCGCATCTATTCCGTCGCGGCGCACATGGCGGACCGCTATGCGCGCCTCCTCGGCGTATTTATGCGCGACCTTCGCCATTTCCTTGCGCCGCTGCTCGTTTAGTTCCGGAATGCGAATGCGCAGAACCTGACCTTCGACAATTGGCGAAAGTCCCAAATTGGAGTTGCGGATAGCCTTGTCGACGGCAGCAACCATAGCCTTATCCCAGACCTGAATCGAAAGCATGCGCGGTTCCGGCACGCTGATCGTGGCCAGTTGGTTAATGGGCATGGATTGCCCGTAGGCGTCAACATGAATGGGTTCAACCAAGCTTGCCGACGCCCGGCCGGTGCGCAGGCCGCGCAATTCTTGTTTCAAGGCGGCGAGCGCACCCTGCATGCGCCGCCTAAGCTCCTCGATATCAAATCCGGTGATCATATTTCTGTCCTTGTGTGTCTCCTCGGCGCCCCGCTCAGTTGCCGGTGCCCAACTGCCACGACAGCTTGGGCATCAAGGCAAGACCAGGGTAGCGTTGCCTCTTCCCTCGAGAGCAGAAAGGATCGCGCCTTTTTCTTTTATCGAAAAGACGATTATGGGAATTCCGTTCTCGCGCGCAAGGGCGAAGGCGGCCGTATCCATGACCGCGAGGTTTTTGGAAATCGCCTCGTCATGCGTTAGCCGGTCGTACCGCACGGCTCGCGGGTCGCGCTTCGGATCAGCCGAATAGACTCCGTCGACCTTCGTTGCCTTCATGATGAGGTTGCAGGAAAGTTCGGCGCCGCGCAACGCTGCCCCGGTGTCGGTCGTAAAGAATGGATTGCCGGTTCCCCCGCCAAGGATCACGATCCGCCCTTTGCCGAGATGATGCAGCGCCGCCTGGCGCGAATAAGCCTCGCAGAGCGCCGGCATCGGCAAGGCCGACAACGTACGCGCCCTCTGGCCTTGTTTCTCGATTGCGTATTCGAGCGCGAGCGCATTCATAACCGTTGCCAGCATGCCGATCGAGTCGGCTCTGGCGCGATCGATTCCCTTGTCTGCCCCTTCGATGCCACGGAAAAAATTTCCGCCGCCGACGACAACCGCAATTTCAACGCCGCGCGCAGCGACTTCCTTCAAATCAGCCGCGATGCGCGTCAGCACCGCATGGTCAAGCCCGTGGCTCAGCGGACCCATCAGGGCTTCACCGGAAAGTTTGACAACAATCCGCCTCCAGCCTAAGGGCCTTTGCGCGGAAGCATGTGCGCTTGCATTGCTCATGGATTCGGGCGCCGTTGATTTGCCTCACCAATCTTACACAATCGAACTCTTCGGGCAACGGCGCAGGCCGCAGCGCCGCGATTGGGACGAGAAAGCCATCGTTCATCCGGGGAACCTTCTCTCCCCGGCTGCGTCTAATTTGCCGTGGAGCGATTCGTGAAAGAAGTGGTGCCGCAGCTTGCCGACTCCTTAGACGAGGCCGAATTGGTGCAGCGGGCGCGCGCCCGTGACGGCATGGCATTTCGGATCATCATGGAGCGGAACAATCGCCGCCTTTACAGGATTGCGCGCAGCATTTTGAGGAATGACAGCGAAGCCGAAGATGTTGTCCAGGAAGCCTATGTTAAAGCCTATATTCATCTCGGTTGGTTCCGGGGCGATGCCCGCCTTGCGACATGGCTTGCCCGCATCACGATGCATGAGGCTTTGGGGCGGGTGAGGCGCCAACGTCCAACCGTCGCCCTTGATAGTTTTGAGCCGGAGGCACCTCAGGCGCAGATTATTCATTTCCCGCAAATAGCGGGGCAAGAGGATCCGGAGCGGACATTGGCTCAACGGCAAATACTGCACCTTGTCGAACAATCCCTCGATAATTTGCCTGAGATTTTTCGCATCGTGTTCATGACACGCGTGATCGAAGGGATGAGCGTCGAGGAAACGGCAGAGCTGCTCGGAGTAAAGCCCGAGACCGTGAAAACACGCCTGCATCGCGCTCGCGAGCTCTTGCGTGACCAACTCGACAAACAAATTGGCCCTATCTTCACGGAGGCGTTTCCCTTCGCGGGACGGCGCTGCGATCGCTTGACCCAAGCTGTTCTCCAAAGGCTCAACTTATTTATCTGAAGCTCCGGGGAACCAATCTCGCTCTCGGCCGTCTAACAGCTGTCAACGTATCCGTTGGTGCGGTGGTTCGCCACGCGCGCTGTGGAGCAGGCGTATGCGAAGGCAAGGGAGGTTAATGTGAAACTTAGTCATAAAAAAACGATCGCCGGGCTGGCATTTGGGCTCGCCGCGATTGTGACGATACCAGGACAGGGCCCATACGGAGCCGAGCAAGCGGCGGTTCCAGCCGACCCAGAGCTTGAGCGAACCCGGGTTGAAGTTAAGATGCTCGATGACCTGTTCAAGAATGCCATCGTTTTGATCGATCACACCTATGTGAAAAAGCCGGATGATGTTGCTGCCGCCACGGCGAGCAAGGCGTTGTTCGCCATATTGAAAAAAGATGGCTGGTGCGATGTGAGGCTATTAGGTCTTACCGATGTGATTGGCGATCAGGACGATCTCCCGCGCGACGCTTTTGAACAGACGGCGGCAAAAAAACTGGTTGCTGGCGATAAGTGGTACGAAGAGGTTACCGTGAAACCGGACGGCAAGCGCTACCTGCGGGTTGCCACGGCGATACCCGTCGTTTCGGAAAATTGCGTCATGTGCCACGCGAATTTCAAGGACAACAAGGGCAACATCGGGGCATTATCCTATATGCTGCCCATGATTAAGTAACCGCGAACGCAATCGAGCCGGGCCAGCCGGGAGAGCTTTCCGTCCCCCGGCGGGCGCCCCACCGCTTTCGCGGGCCAAGCGTAATCTGTATGAGTGAACGGACGCGAGCCGTGGGCGAGCAACCCATGCAGATAGGTGTGAACAAAATTCTTTGCCCATACGGGTCTCAACCGCAGGCAGCAGCAGGGCAGCGCGCCGGCCCAATGTTAGGCCGCTTCTGCCAGCGGCAAGATAATTCGCATCGCCATTAGCGGTTGACAGCCTTTGCCCTCGCAACTACACAACGCGCCTGCGCGCAAGGCATTTTCGGGCAACAGATGGGGGATAGTTCAACGGTAGAACCGCGGACTCTGACTCCGTTAATCCTGGTTCGAATCCAGGTCCCCCAGCCACTTGATTTCCTAAGCTTTTCTCCGTCCCCATGATGAGAACATCGCGGCCATTTTGAGCCTCATTTTGAAGAAATGTTTCCGTTTTGCCCCGCGTAACGCATCTCCAGCTTGCGGATAGCTCTGCCAGCGGGCGCGCAGAGTTGCGCGCCCGTTCGTTCCCTGCGCATACAGATCTGCTGCG
>JBPYDY010000080.1:0-6620 GCA_051986155.1 Methylocella sp. | reverse complement strand
AGCTGTACCGGCGCGATTTTTAGGCCGGGAGTCGGCCTTGACGCAAAAGCGCCCGCGTGCATAAAAGAGGCGCCCGTGATCTTTCGGGCGCGGCTCCTCTCGGGCTGTGCCGATTGCGGTTTGGAATCCCAATGTTTCACAAGACTTATTCCGCGAAGGCGGCGGATATCGAGAAGAACTGGGTATTGATCGACGCCAACGGGCTTGTCGTCGGCCGGCTTGCGTCGCTCATCGCCTTGCGGCTACGCGGCAAGCATAAGCCGTCGTTTACTCCGCATATGGATGACGGCGACAACGTCATTGTCGTCAATGCGGAAAAGATTGTGCTGACCGGGCGCAAGCGCGAGCAAAAAGTCTATCATCACTATACCGGCTACCCCGGCGGCATCAAGGAGCGTTCGGCCAAATCCATTTTGGAAGGCCGCTTTCCCGAGCGCATCGTCGAAAAGGCGGTGGAGCGCATGCTTCCGCGCGGGCCGCTCGGGCGCAGGCAGCTCGGCAATCTGCGCGTCTACAAAGGGCCAGAGCATCCTCATGCCGCCCAACAGCCCGTCTCGCTTGATGTCGCAAGCCTCAACCGCAAGAATGCGAGGCAAGATTGATCATGGGTGAAATTTTATCTTCGCTGCAGGAGTTGAAGGCATCGAGCACGCCGACCCCCGAGGCTGCTCCGCATTATGTGCAGAAGCTCGACAAGCACGGACGCGCCTATGCCACGGGAAAACGCAAAAATGCGGTTGCCCGGGTCTGGATCAAGCCGGGCCCTGGAATGGCTACCGTCAACGGCAAGCCGCTCGAAACATATTTCGCGCGCCCGGTGCTGAGAATGATTCTGCAGCAGCCGCTTGCTGCGGCGAAGCGCGACGGTCAATATGATCTTTCGATCACCGTCGGTGGCGGCGGGCTCTCCGGCCAGGCAGGCGCCGTGCGCCACGGCCTTGCCAAGGCGCTCGTCAATTACGAGCCCGACCTGCGTCCCGTGCTGAAGAAGGAAGGGTTTTTGACCCGCGACCCGCGTATCGTCGAGCGCAAGAAATATGGCAAGAGAAAAGCCCGCCGCAGCTTCCAATTCTCGAAGCGGTGAGGTTTCGAGACGCTCTATCCCGCTTTTCTCAGATAAAAAATTGGCTACAGCCGGTCCGAGCGCTGCCAGACGCCGTAGACCGAGATTCCATCAAGTGTCAGTTTGCTCGCTCGCGGCAGCAAGGACCTTTCCCTCATTCGCATCGGAGGCTTGCTGCGCCATTGCCGGCATGGCCTGGCTTTCGCCGGCCGCAACCAGGATCGCGGCCCATGTCTTGCGGTCGAGCTGAAACCGCTCGCAAGGGTGCATGCCGCCGCGCGCCGGCAGGAAATGAAGGCCCGAGCCCATGTAGATAAATCCGGTTTTTTCGAGCACGCGGCGGGATGCCGAATTTTGCATGCGCGAATTGGCCACAATTCGACTTGCCAAGCTAAGCCGGAACAGCGCGTCCACAAACGGCTTTGTGACTTCGCTTGTAAAGCCCTTGCCCCACAGGGAGGGAGCCAGAACGTAGCCAAGTTCAAGGTCTGGCCCGGAGGCAGAGGTCCCGCTGATCAGCCCAATGACTTGCCGGGCACCCGCTTTCTGGGTGATAGCCAAAACGAGCGCCTTGCCGCTGGCATTGTCGGCGCGCGCCTGAAGCACGAACCGCTCCGCTTCACCTTTCGGATAGGGGTGTGGTATCCCTGCCGTCCATTGGGCGACTTCCGAAAGCTTCGCAAAGCTTGTTATGGCCGGCGCGTCCGCGGCACGCGGCCAGCGCAGCCAAAGCCTCTTTGTTTCGATGCGAAAAATGTCGTCGCAGGTCAAATCCTGGAACATCGGAATCCAGCCAATATGCAAGGCGCTGAACCAGAGATTTTGCCGCTACTTCGGTAGCCTCCAATCGGAACTTTAAGGTTTTCGAGGCGGCGCCCCGAAAGACTACCCGTTAAGGTACAGCTTGGTCATGGACAGGACTTGGCTCTTGCTCGCTCGCGTCGGCGTCAGGCAAGGGCTGAACCGAAACATAGCTGCGGCCATCTCCTTTCGAGTGGAAAGCAACCTTGCCGCTTATCATGGCAAATAACGTATGGTCGCTGCCAACACCGACATTTGCGCCCGGATGCCATTTGGTCCCGCGCTGCCGCACGATAATGTTGCCGCCAAGAACCGCCTCTCCGCCAAATTTCTTGACGCCAAGACGTCTGCCTTTCGAATCGCGGCCGTTGCGGGACGACCCGCCTGCCTTTTTGTGCGCCATCCTACTGTTCCAAACCCTATTTTATGCCCAATACGCTCTTGCGGGCATCAGCGAAACCCGCAATCTCCAGCGCTGAAACGCTGTTGCGCGCCCAAAGACTAAGCGGAGCCGGGCGATATCTCAGTAATCCGCACGACAGTCAAATCCTGCCTGTGGCCCCGCTTACGCTTGGAATTTTTCCGCCGCCGCTTCTTGAACGCGATGACTTTAGCGGCACGGGTCTGCTCGACAATCTCGCCCGAAACGCGCGCGCCTTCTATAACCGGGCTGCCAAAGGATGGCGGGTCATCGCCGGCGAGCATCAGCACGCGATCGAACGCCACGTTATCGCCAGCCTCGCCGCCAACGGCCATCACCTTGATCGTGTCGCCTGGGCTTACCTTGTATTGCTTACCGCCGGTTGCGATGATTGCGTACAATTTCCTGCCTCGTGTCCCTATGCGAAGCGGCCGAGGCGCGGCAAGCCGCATTCCCGACGTGGCAGCGGATTCCGCCGCCGGTCCGTTAAGCGCGCCGGCTGTTAGCTCTTAAAATAGCATGAGCGGCGGCTGTCATCCGGCTGTCCTGTACTCACTCGACGCTAATGTTGTCAACCGCTTGCAGTGCCGGTTCGCAAAGGGAGCGCGGCGCAGGCCGATGGCTGTCTAGCTCTTCTTGCGAAAGGTATCGATGGAGATGACCTTCGGCTCGCCCTGGGGCGCCGCTGCCTTAACCGTGGCGTGCTCCGCTGGTTTGCTTATCGGCTGTTCCTCTGGAAACAGCGGCAACGGTCGCGCGAGTTCTGGCTTTGCCTGAATTTCGGATGGCTCGCTTCTTTGGCTTGCCTCCGCCTTCTCCTCTTCGAGCAAAAATTGCAGCTCAAAGCCGACCGCCGGATCGGCAAAGCGAGTCACGGCTTCGAGCGGAACGAGCAGCATTTCGGAAATGTTTTGGAAGGAAAGCCCGACCTCGAAAGACTGGTCGGAAACGCGTAAATCCCAAAATTGATGCTGCAGAACGATGGTCATTTCGTCCGGATAGCGGTCGCGCAACCGCTTTGACAGCCGCACGCCCCGCGCCTTCGTTCGAAAGCTGATGTAGAAATGATGCTCGCCCGGCAACCCATCGCGCGCGACGGTGGAGAGCACATGCCGCACGGTGCCGCGCAAAGCCTCCTGGACGAGCAGATCGTAGCGGATCAGGTCAACAGCCATGCTCAAACTTCGCCTGCGCCACGGTAACGCCACCATGAGAAGTGGAGGCTTCTGTTGCCAGGTGCCTCCGGACCCCGCCTTAAAGTGCTAGCTTCAAGGGCTTGATTTCGGCGCCATCACCGCCTTACGCGGCGAGAGACACCGGAGCATAGTTGTCGTTGGCAACTATAAGTTTCGGCCCGATGACGGCGGAACCATGCCGGGCGAAAGATCATCCTTTACACTCCCCGTCGAACCTATTTCGCCCCCGCCGAAGCCCGCCGCTCCTGAAAGCGGGCTTTGGTGGAGGCGCCGGGTACCGCCCCCGGGTCCGGAAAGCTTATTTCGACGCCGTTTATCGCCATAGCCGCAATTGCGGCAGACCAAATATAACGCTTGTGAGGACAATTTCAAAATGGAATGGTTGTTCACTTGCCCGATTTGACCACATCTTTGGCCGTAGGGCAGCCCGTTGTTCCGACGATTCTGATACCTGGATGTGTGGCGCGCTTCGGCTGGGAGAGGCTAGAAAAAACGCTGATCGCCAGAGCCGGACGCGCTATGCGCCAGCTCAGCGCGAGCCTTGGCAAGGCCGGCTGAACGCGGTGCGGGTCTGCGTCTCAAATAGCCGGCATCGTAGAACCACTGCGCGGCGTCGTACAGCGCTTCGGAATAAGGACGCGCTCGCAGGCCCAGCTCCCGCTCTGCCTTGGCGGAAGTAAAAAACATGCGGTTCCGCGCCATCCGGACTCCAGCAAAGGTGGCAAGAGGCTCGCGGCAAGTAAAGCAGGCCTTGGCTTCGGCCATGCAGGCAATCGGGAGGGCCGAATACCATGGCATGCGCAACCATGGGCTTCGCCGCCCCATGATTAGAGCAATATCGAACAGCATTTTCGAAAGCAGGACGTTCTCCCCGCCGAGAATGTAACGCTCGCCTATTCTGCCCCGATTGAGTGCGGCGAGGTGCCCGAGGGCAACATCATCCACATGCAGCAAATTCAACCCGGTGTCGACAAAGGCTGGGACCCGGCCCGCAGCCGCCTCCAAGACGAGCCTTCCCGTCGGGGTTGGCCGCACATCGCGCGGCCCAATAGGCGCGGAGGGATTCACAATGACCGCCGGAAGGCCCTGAGCTTCGACCATGGCAAGAACGAGCCGCTCGGCCGCGATCTTGCTGCGCTTATAGGCTCCAATCGCCTCCTTCTCCGAGGCCGAGGCGCTCTCATCCGCGGGGCTGCCGTCGGGGCGAAGCGCCACCGTTGCTACGCTGCTGGTATAAACCACGCGCTCAACTCCAGCGCGTATTGCCTCCTCCATAACGATGCGCGTGCCTGTGACGTTGGTCGAGAATATTTGTGTTCGCCCCAGCGCCCGAAGCCAGTAGCAGGCCGCGGCGTGAAACACATAGCGGACCCCAGCCATGGCGGCTGATATGGAGCGCCGGTCCCGTAGATCGCCCTCCACAAATTGGACTCCGCTGCCCGGGAGATGGTTCCGCGGGCTGCCCGCGCGAACAAGAGCCCGCACGGTGAACCCGGCCTTTACCAATTGGTGAAGAATTGCAGACCCAACAAATCCGCTCGCGCCCGTAATAAGGACTGTGGAAGCAGCCTCAGCATCTAGAGCGAAAGTGCGCTGCGTCATTTGCTGTCTCGCCGCGCTCAAGGAGGAACAATCGAATCCTGTTCACAACGAAATGGCAAACCAGAAAGTTCACGAATGATCGCCACAGAGGGAGGCGGACTGAGACAAAAAATCGAGATCAGCTTTTGCCGGGCATGAATGACTCGCTTGAGCACAGCAAATTTCGACCTCGTCTGGAACCCATCTGCGTGCTGAACGTTTGCGCCCGCGAGAGGTCTAGCTGTGGCGCTGGTCAGTTCCCTCGTTTGGCTCGCTATTGTCGTTTGGCTTATCGGGCGGGCGCTGCGCCAAAACTTCGCATTTCGTCGTCTTGCACCGGCCTCTGATGCAGCAAGCTCCGGATGGCCGCCGATCGCGGTTGTGGTGCCGGCGCGTGATGAAGCCGAAAACATCGCCGGCTGTTTATCGGCCTTGGCCAGCCAACACTATCCCGCGGGCCAGTTGTGGATCATTGTGGCCGACGACCATTCGACGGATATGACGGTGGCTATCGTTTCGGCGCTCCGACGCTCGGATGGGCGCTTGGTGCTGGTTCGCTGCCCGGAGCTTCCGGCAGGGTGGACCGGAAAGTCGCACGCATGCTGGCTGGGCTCCTGCGCGGCTCCAGCTGGCGTGGAATGGCTCTGCTTCATGGATTCTGACGTTCGCGCTGAGCCGGCGCTTCTCTCAACAGCAGTGAAAGAAGCGGTTAATCTTCGCCTTGACTTCCTTTCGCTTACCCCGCGTCAAGAGCTTGGGAGCTTTGCAGAACGGCTCATCATGCCGTGCGGATTTTATCTGTTGGCATTCCGCCAGGACCTTAGCCGTATTCAAGCATCCGCGTGTGAGGCAACCGCGACGGGGCAGTTCATTCTAATCCGGCGTGCCGTTTACGAGCAGCTCGGCGGCCATGCTGCGGTCCGCCATGAAATCTCTGAAGATGCCGCGCTCGCCCGGCTCGTCAAGCGTTGCGGATTTCGAGTCGCTATTGCTCGGGGGGACCGGCTTCTATCGACACGCATGTATACCGGCTGGCGTTCGTTGTGGCTTGGCGTGTCCAAAAATCTGGCGGATATGATGGGCGGCCCCGTGGCAACGGCAGTAACTGCGATTTTCGGGGTGATGTTTGCTTGGACAGCCGTCCTTTTGCCGCTCGCCGAGCTTTTTGGCTGCGCCCGGGGCGGCGGTTGCCTCGCGCTTCTAATTGCAGTCCTTGGTTCTGCTGCCCTGTTCGGGCTGCATCTTGCGGGCTCCGTGTTCTTCAGGATTCCGGTTTGGTATGGCCTTCTGTTTCCACTCGGCTACACGGTGGGAGGGTTGATGGCACTCGACAGCGCAAGGAGACGGCTCACTGGACAGAGATGTTGGAAGGGCCGGGTGTATTGATTTTCCGTTTTTCGGGCGCCGATCCCCCGCCGGGGCCAGAACTCTCGCTGGTCCGCCGATCATTGTTCTCCTGGGATCGACACTTGCTCTTCGAGACGGTCCCGCACGTAAAGCTTGGTCACGATTACGAACAGAACTACTGTCATGGGGGCGGCGAAAACGATCGCCAGCG
>JBPYDY010000079.1:0-3747 GCA_051986155.1 Methylocella sp. | reverse complement strand
AGGAGAGGTCCGTGGTCAGCATGTTGGGCGTGCGGCGTTTCGATGCGTCGTAGGGATCGGGCACTGTGCCGGCACCTGCGCCGTCCTTCGGCTGGTACTGCCAGGCCCCAGCCGGGCTCTTGGTCAGCTCCCACTCGTAGCCGAACAGGTTCGAGAAGTAGTCGTTGCTCCACTTGGTGGGGGTCGTGGTCCAGATGACTTCCGGGCCGCTGGTGATGGCGTGATCACCCTTGCCCGTGCCGAAACTGCCCTTCCAGCCGAAGCCCTGCTCCTCGATCGGGGCAGCTTCGGGTTCGGGGCCGACATATTGTTTCGGATCGGCGGCGCCGTGGGTCTTGCCGAAGGTGTGGCCGCCAGCAATGAGCGCGACGGTTTCTTCGTCGTTCATCGCCATCCGGCGGAAGGTTTCGCGGATATCGATGGCCGCCGCGAGGGGATCCGGCTTGCCGTTCGGCCCTTCTGGATTCACGTAGATGAGACCCATCTGCACGGCGCCGAGAGGATTCTGAAGGTCGCGGACGCCGGTGTAGCGCTTGTCCTCCAGCCACTTGCCTTCGGGGCCCCAGTAGATGTCCTCGTCGGGCTCCCAGGTGTCCTCGCGCCCTCCACCGAAACCGAAGCTCTTGAAGCCCATGGACTCAAGGGCCACGTTGCCCGCGAGAATCATGAGGTCGGCCCAGGAGATTTTGCGGCCGTATTTCTGCTTGATCGGCCACAAGAGCCGGCGCGCCTTGTCGAGGCTTTGGTTGTCCGGCCAGCTGTTAAGCGGCGCGAAGCGCTGCTGGCCGCCGCCGGCGCCGCCGCGGCCGTCGCCGATGCGATAGGTGCCTGCGCCGTGCCAGGCCATCCGAATGAACAGCCCGCCCTAATGGCCCCAGTCGGCCGGCCACCAATCTTGCGAGTCTGTCATCAGGGCGTGGAGGTCCTTGATGACGGCGTCGAAATCGAGGCTTTTGAATTCCTTGGCGTAGTCGAACGCCTCACCCATCGGGTTGGACAGGCTCGAGTGCTGGCGGAGAACCCGAAGGTTCAGCTGGTTCGGCCACCAGTCCAGGTTGGTATATGCGCGGGTCTCGACCGCGACTGGGCACTTGCTTTCGCTCCCCATGTTCTCACCCATCGTGTTGCGCTGTTTCCGCCCGTATACAAGAATCATCGATCCTTGGGAAGCGGGCTAGCTTTCCGAAACGCGACGAGGCGTTTCCTTGCGGCACGGTCACCTTTCTCTGTACAAAAATTGTTGCGCTTGCTTGGTTGCGGGCCCATGCCCGCAGCCGAAAAGGCCGCAGGTGTCACCTTTTGCCTTTCACGGCCTCGATCAACTGTTTCAGACTGAAGGGCTTTGGCAAGAAACTAAAATTCTCACCTTCAGGCAAATGTGACAAAGCATCTTCGGTATATCCGGACACGAATATAACCCTCGCCGTGACCCCGCGTTTGCGCAATTCGGCGACCATGCGCGGGCCATCCATCTCCGGCATCATGACATCGGAAACCACAAGATCGATTTTGCCGCCCTGCTCTTCGACGATTTGCAGCGCCTCGAATCCAGAAGCCGCCTGCAGCACGGTGTAGCCGCGTGAGGCGAGCGCGCGGGCGGCAAATGCCCGGACCGCGTCCTCGTCCTCGACGAGCAAAATCGTTCCGTGCCCCGTGAGATCGGTGGCGGCCGTCTCAACCGGTGTCATAAGCTGAGAAGCCGGAGATTCTTGGGCGATATGGCGCGGCAGAAGGATCGTAAAGATAGTCCCCTTGCCTACAGTGCTCGAGAAGAAGACGTAGCCTCCGGTTTGCTTGACGATGCCATAAACGGTTGCAAGGCCGAGACCGGTGCCCTTGCCGACATCCTTGGTGGTAAAGAACGGCTCAAAGATCTTGTCTTTCGCTTCTGGCGGAATCCCGTGACCAAAATCCTCGACCTCGATTGCCACGTAATCGTTAGGAACAAGCGACGGTTCATTGAAAGCCCCGCAGTCCGCGGCCGCGACATTGCGCGTGCGCAAGGCAATCTTGCCGCCCTCGGGCATCGCATCCCGCGAATTGACGATCAGATTGATGAGAACCTGCTCGAACTGATTGAGATCGGCCATCACAAGCCAAAGGTCGCGTCCATGGCGCAGCTCAAGAGTGATTTTTTCGCCGACCAGGCGTTTCATCATCTCCCGCAGATCGGAAAGCACGTCTCCTAATTGCAGGACCTGCGGGCGCAGGGTTTGACGGCGGGAGAAGGCCAAGAGCTGGCGCACGAGGGCGGCTGCACGATTGGCGTTTTGCTTAATCTGATTGATATCCTGAAACGAGGGATCCGTCGGGCGGTGATTGGCAAGCAGCAAGTCGCAATGGCCGAGGATCGCGGTCAAGACATTGTTGAAGTCATGCGCAACGCCTCCGGCCAGCTGGCCGATCGCTTGCATCTTATTTGGCTGCGCGAAATCGTTTTGCAGAGCCCGGCGCTCAGTGGTGTCGAACGCGTAGACCGTCGCGCCATTTCCGGCTTGCCCGGTTGCCGCGGCGAAAAACAACCTCGCTGACGAGTTCCCTTTGCCCGCAACGCCCACATCGACCGGCGGGATATCGACGCTGAAGCGAAAGGAGGCCCCGAGCGCGGCCTCGACAGAGGCATGATCCTTGTTCAAAATTCCAGAAAAGATCGAATGTGCGGCGGGACCGGCAGATTTCAGGGCTTCGGGCATGAGGCGCGCGAAAGCCGCGTTCCAGCGCAAAATCTGTCCGCGCCTCTCCACGGCCGCGACCGCCACCGGCAGTGAGGCCAATGAGCCGGCAGGAGGCTCTTCTTCAGCACGCAGATGTTCAGCACGCAGATCTGCGAGCCTTTGCTCGCCGGCCCCGAGTTTGAGCACGAGTATGCGCGATTCCGAACGCAAGCCGCCTTGTCCAAGTGAAACGCGATGGACCAGGCGCACAGGAAGGCTTTGCTTACCCCGGGATATCAGGCTTGTGTCAAACTGTTCCACGCCGGTCTCGCTCGCGCCGCGGGAAGCGGAAGCGATAAACGCTGCGCCATCCCCGGCGATAAAGTCCGCGGGCTTAAGATTGCCTGCCTCCGCGCGCTCGCATCCAAGCCAGCCCGCAAGGGTAGCATTCATGTAAGAAATATCTCCGGTTGGGCTTAAGGAAAAAAATCCCGCGGGCGCTTGGTCCAGAAAATCAATCGCTTGCCGCAATTTCTGGACGACGTCGCGCCTTTTACGTTCGGCCGAAACATCGGCGACGGACCAAAGGCTCGCTCGCGCCATGCCAGGCGACAGCAGCGGCCTCACCTTGATCCTATACCAGCGAGCCTCATTCTTGCCGGCAAGCAGCGGCGATGCCTGGATCTCCTCTGTCGCGGACCTGCTTTCGCGCGCGGCTTGGGTGAGCCTGTAGGTGGCCGCGGCAATCTCTGGCGATTTTGCGAATAGCCGCTCGACCGGGCGGACGTCTGAAGGTCCGCTTGCCCCCGAAAGGGCTAAATAGGCCGCATTTGCATTGAAGATCTTGCCTCCGGGGCCGGTCACGATCAGCCCGTTGCTGCTCGCATCGCAAATCGCCTTGCCGGCCCAGTCTTCTCGCGACTGAGCGGACAAGACCAAAAAGCCCGCGGCAAATAAGAAAAAACTGCAAATACCCGCGATCGCAAAGAGGGCAAGCAAGACAATGGCGAGCTTGGCGCCTGCGTCGTCGGGCAGAAACGAAATAGCCGCACCCGCCGCGGCCAAAAGCAAGGCGAGGATAAAGGCCGAGGTC
>JBPYDY010000078.1:0-9564 GCA_051986155.1 Methylocella sp. | reverse complement strand
TGGCAGCGGAATGGCTGTCGCAACTGCCCAACCGAGACCGCGCGGACGGAGCACGTCGCAGTAATACGGATCGTCCTTCAGCTCTTCAGCTGTGTAAATGTCGTAATCTATTAAAAATCCTGAATGGTGAGCTCCGTGCAAACGGACAAATCGTTGCGAGTGTGCGACCGCGCCACTTGGAACTAGAGTTCTCATAGCCTCGCATCCGGCTTCCGTTGACGCCGCCCAATGATTTATTTCTGCTTTGGAAACCGTCAGGAACTCAACACGAGCCTCCGCAATTTTAGCCAGATTGTCCAAAAGCTCGGGCCAATGCTTCGGAATGAATGAGCATTCGTAAATGCGGGGTCGATCAGCTGCGGGTCCATGGATTATCTTTCCAGGTTCAGCCACCAGCGCGCGTTCCTCCTCAGAACCGCCGCTTCGGTCTAGGGTAGGCCTTTCCCGTTATCGTGTCGATATGCCGCTGCGGGAAAAACACCGTGCCGTTGCTCTTGTTTGGGGTTTTCGCATTTCCGGCCGATCTCACGTCCGCTTTGCTCTTCGGCCATGGGCCGACGAGTGAAGCCGCGCCGGCCCTTGTCTTCGCCCCTGTAGGGTTTCGGGCGGGAACCGGACAAAATATTTTCACGTAATCTAAATAAAATTGTATCTAAATAAAATTGTCTCGGAGTCAGGGATGATGGGGCTAAAAGCTAAGGCTGCTTCGCCGCGACGACAGGCGTATTCGGCGCTTTAAGCACCAAAGTATCGATTCGATCTTTTTCGCGTTTAAAATTGGCAAGCATGTGCCCGTCAAACTCGCGCGTGCGCGCGAGCTTCACCCGCATCGGATCAACAAAATGTCCGTTGACCAGGATTTCGTAATGGAGATGCGGGCCCGTCGCCAATCCGGATTGGCCGAGGTAGCCGATGACTTGACCCTGCCGCACGTGGGCGCCTTCTTTCGTGCCGCGCGCAAATCCGGACAAATGATTATAGGTCGTGATATAGCCGTTGGCGTGCTGGATCTCGATGCGCCGGCCGTAGCCCGAATCCCATCCTGCGCTGATGATTGTCCCATTGCCTGCGGCGAAGATGGGGGTACCGATCGGGGCTGCCCAGTCCACACCCAGATGCGGGCGCGTATAGCCAAGGATCGGATGATACCGCATTCCAAAACCGGACGTAAACCGACCTCCAACAATCGGCGTGCGAACGAGGAATTTTCGTGTCGAGCGGCCCTCTTGATCGTAGTAATCGATCTGTCCATCGTCGGGCGTTTGAAAGCGGTAGTAGCGGTAAGTCTCGTTGCCTGCGGAAATGGCCGCATAAAGCAGCTGGTTGTGCGCTTCTCCCTCTTCGCTCTCGTCATAGAGCACCTCGAAGCTATCACCGGCGCTCACGCCTCTTTGGAAATCGACGTCGTTGGCAAAAATCCGCACCAGCTCGTCAATGATAGGGGGCGGAATTTCCTGCTTCAGCGCAGTCTCATAAAAGGAATCGTAAAGCCGCATCGCGTCAGAGTCGTCGACATCGTCGGCTTCATCCCGGCTTGCCTGCTTGGCCATATGGTGCGGCGGGGTCACCCGGACATAAGTGCCGTGGTCGTTGATCGCAATATTGGTTTCCAAGGTATCACCGGAATAGACCGAAAGCCGGGCCAAAGTCATATTGGCTCCCGATCCGTCGACATCGGCGAAAAGAAGTTTTAAGCGGGCGCCTTCCGGCACCGCGGCCTCGCCCCGCGCGGCGCCAAAAGCACTTACCACATTGTTGACTTCATCCTTCGTGAGCCCGGCGGTGCGCAGCACGCTTTCGATCGTCTCGCCATGACGCACGACAACAAGCCGCTCCTCCATTTGCGTTGCCTCGGCGGCGCGTGGCGAACGCCCGACGCTGGTCACGTTTTCGGGAACCATTCGCACTTCAATTGTCGAGAATGGCGCCGTGGAGATCTGCTCGGAGGGATTGGCATAGGCGAGAATGCCGGGAAGATTGGCCCGCGACGTGCGCATCAGCAGAAGTTGCGGCGGCAATGGAAGGGGTTTCGCGCCTGCGGCCAGCGTGTTTTTAATCTGTTCGGCGATCTGGGCCTGAACCTCCTCGATCGACAATGCCGCCGATGGCGAAAATGATAGGTCTGCCAAGTCGCGCGTGGCCCATGTGATTTCCGCATCGTCCTGAACGGGCTCCTGGGCGGCGTCAATCGGCGCGCGCGCATCGGCAAGAACTTTCAGCGGATTATAAGGGGGGACCTCCTCGGAGAGGCCAATGCTCGTTAAGGTCAGCGACGTTTGGATATGGGTGAAACTATGAACTTTTACCACTTCTTTGTCGCCGGCCCGGATCGCCGTTTGCGCCTGGAAGCGCTGCTTCCCGGCGCTTATGTCGATGGCCTTGACGAGGCGATCGCTCTTGCGCGGATTGACGCCGAAATCCAAATTGATTTCCTTGCGTTGGGAAGGCGCTAGAGATGGCGATTCGGCGAAGTAAGCTTGATGGCCCAATACAGCATAGATCGCCGCGCCGATGAGGCTTGCGCCTGAAAGTCCCGTGAGAAAGCTCCCGGCCAGCCAGCGCAACGAGACTCGCCGGCGCTCGAACGCAGCGGCTCGAGGGCCGTCGGCTTCGATCGCCGGATCCAGGCCAAAATCGTAACTGGCGCGCCATTGGACCCGTTGCCGGTAGTCGCCATAAGCGTGAATTTGGCTGAGCCCGCCGGTTGACATTGCGTTGCTGGTTTCCTGCAACTGCGGCCCGTAACCATGGGCCTGCTCTCGAGTAACGCGGCTAATCCCGCAAGCCTTGGCTTCAAATCGCTGCTTTGACTGCATTGCCGCAATGGCCGGCACGAGCAAATAGACTCTCAACCATCCGATCAAGGTATCCCGCCTGCTCGTAATCGGCGCGGCGCAATCAAAGTTTTTGAAGATGGCTCAATTGGGGCGTAGCTCAAAGAGGTTTCGCGGGGCATGCCAATTGGCTTCGGACCATATTCTCGTCAAAATTAGCCCTGGCTGAAAACTAACCCGTTGGCGCTTGCGCATTTCGCGGCAATGGCTCGATAGCGTCTTGAGACAAGGCGAGCGCGCCTGCCATGGGATCAAAATACGGTGAACTTTGAGGCAATGTCTCTCGTAGTTAGATTGGGTCGGCCCGGCGTCAAGGACATTTGGCCGCGGCCTTATCCTCCAACGGTCCGTCTTCCTGCCGCCGCTCACTCCCGAAATTGCTCTTCAGGATGCGGCCAATAGGACTCAGGTCGCCATCGCCCAGCGAAAAGGCGAATCCAATGGTTGCGATCGGAGTTACCGTTTGCGGCGGCGCTGCTGGCCAAGACCCATTTGCTTGGCGAGATTTGAGCGCGCCCTGGCGTAGTCCGGAGCGACCATGGGATAATCTGGCGGCAGGCCCCATTTCTCACGATATTCGTCCGGTGACATATTGTACTGAGTTCGAAGATGCCGTTTCAACGACTTGAATTTCCGGCCGTCTTCGAGACAAACGAGATATTCTCTGGTGATCGATTTCTTGGCTGGCACTGCCGGTTTGGGCGCTTCGGCAGTTGCACCCACACCGCCCGCCGTGACCCGCAGCAATGCCGAGTGCACATCGCTGATCAAAGACGGTAGATCATTCGCGGGCACCGAGTTGTTGCTGACATAGGCCGACACGATATCCGCGGCTAGCTCAATGAAACTGTTAGAACTTGGGGTTTCGCTCATAGCGCCCTTGCATCTGCGAGTAGAAGGTGTCACGACAGTATACGGCTCAAAGAGCTGCCACCTATCTTAAGGACCATGGCAGCAAGATCCGCCAAAGACAGCTCTTTTACCCGATCTTGGCGAATCAACTTCAAGAACTTTTGCCCCTTTAAAGGGAAAACTTGCTTTGTGCAAGTAGCAATTAGAAAACTTTAGTGAAGTGAAGTTCAAAAGGGGTTGAAAAACAGGGGCCAACGTGAATAACGCCGCGGCGTTGCCCCAAAACGCTCCGTCTGACTATACGGCGCACCGGGCGGCACTTTAAGGGGATTTGGATGCTCAAGCTTGAACGGACCCTTTTTTCTCACACGGCCGCTCCCCCCCGCGTCGAAAAGCGCCGGGCGGAGAAGGTTGTCCATGGAGTTACGTTGAGCGATGACTATGCTTGGCTCAGGGCAGCCAATTGGCAAGAGGTCTTGCGCGAGCCTGACGCTTTGCCCCATTCCATTCGCGCCGTGATCGAGGCCGAGAACGCCTATGCCCAGGCGGCGCTCGCGCCTGCAGCTGAGCTCAGCGCGGCGCTCGTCAAGGAGATGCGCGGAAGGATCAAGGAAGACGACTCCGACGTTCCGAATCAAGACGGACCGTGGTTTTATGTGACGCGCCATAATTTGGGGGCACAGCATCCGGCGTATTGCCGCCTCGCGCGGAGCGGCGATTCCGAAGAGATCCTGCTCGATGGCGATGCGGAAGCGCGGGGCAAGAGCTTCTTCGATATCGGCATGGTCCGGCATGCGCCGGATCACACCAAGCTTGGCTGGAGCGCCGACGAGACGGGCGCCGAGCTCTATGAAATAAGAATTCGCGATCTGGGCTTATCGGAGCCGCGCCCCAAGAGCGGCATCGGACACGCGCCCGATCGCCCAGGTATCATCGCGAATACCAGCGGCGAATTTGTGTGGATGGCCGATTCGCTCGGCCTTTACTATGTCCGAATGGACGAGAATCACCGCCCGGCCGAGATTCGCCGCCATCGCCTCGGCACCGGCGGCGATGTCCGTGTCTTTGAGACACATGACCCGAGCCTCTTCGTTCAGATCAGGCAAAGCCAATCCGGCCGCTTTGCCATTATAAGCTCGGGCGATCACGATTCTTCGGAATGCTATCTGCTCGATCTTGCCGATTGCGACGCAAAGCCGCGTCTTGTTGAGCCACGTGCACCAGGACTGCGCTACGACGTCGAACATCATGGCGACCGGCTTTTCATACGAACCAATGCCGACGGTGCCGAAGACTTCAAAATCGTGAGTGCCCCGCTTGCAAATCCGGAGAGATCGTCCTGGATCGAGGAGGTTCCGCACCGGCGGGGCAGCATGATCGTCCGCCACACAGTCTTTCCTGATTATCTGGTGCGAATCGAGCGCGAGGCGGCGTTACCGCGGATCGTGGTTCGCCATCTCGCAAGCGGCGATGAGCACACGATCGCCTTTGCCGGCGAGGCTTATTCGATCGGTCTTGAGGAGCGGCTCGAATATGAAACGGAGATCTGCAGATTCACCTATTCGTCAATGACGACGCCATGGGAAACCTATGACTACGATCTCGCGACCCGCCAGCGCACCCTGCGCAAGCGCCAGATCATCCCCTTAGGTCACGATCCCGGCTGCTATGTTACAAGGCGGCTCTTTGCCGCAGCGGGCGATGGCGAGCAGGTTCCGATCTCCCTGCTCTACCGCGCTGGCCTGCGGCTGGATGGTTCCGCTCCCTTGCTGCTATATGGCTATGGCGCCTATGGCTCGCATGTGCCTGCTGCCTTTTGCGCCAATCGTTTGAGCCTTGTCGACCGCGGTTTCATCTATGCCATCGCTCATGTTCGCGGCGGCACGGACAAGGGCTGGCACTGGTACACGGACGGGAAGCTCGAAAATAAGCCGAACACTTTCGCTGACTTTATCGCCGTGGCGAAGCATCTCATCGCTTGCGGCTATACGAGCGCGGGGCGAATTGTCGCGCAAGGCGGCAGTGCCGGGGGAATGCTCATGGGCGCTGCCGTCAATATCGCGCCGGAATTGTTCGCGGGCATTATCGCCGACGTGCCCTTTGTCGATGTCTTAAACACAATGCTCGACGAAAGCCTGCCTTTGACGCCGCCCGAGTGGCTTGAATGGGGCAACCCGATTACCGACCCCGCGGCTTTCGCGGTCATGCGCTCCTACTCTCCCTACGACAACATCGAGGCAAAGGCTTACCCGCCGATTCTTGCGCTAAGCGGTCTCACCGATCCGCGCGTCACCTATTGGGAGCCTCTCAAATGGGTCGCCAAGCTTCGCGACAGGATGAGAGGCGGCGGGCCGATCCTGCTCAAGACCAACATGGGCGCGGGGCACGGCGGCGCACCCGGACGTTTCGATCACTTGGAGGAGGAGGCGCTGCAATTTGCCTTTGCGCTTGGCTGCGCCGGCGGGCTCAGGCCTGGCTCTTGATCCGCGCCTACTCCTTTGGAGTTCGGGCTTGCGACTCCATGAAGCTCTTGAGTTCGGCCATGGATTTGAAATGAAACACCGCGCGGTCCGTCCGAGCCTCAATGGACCCGTCTGCATATCTAACGAAGGAGGCCCCTTCCGCTTCGTAATGGCCAATGATGGCAGTCTCGCCGCCGGCCGTTTCGCCGGAAGGCGGCCCAAGGCCCGAGCCCTGCCCCACCAGGTGAGCCTCCGCGCCCGTTTCGAAAATTGCAGCTGACGGCTCAAGGTTTGCAGCTTCCCTAAGTTCGAGCAAAGATTCTGCCGTTTTCTTGGGGGAATCCGGGATCGCCAGCCGAGCGAGGTGTTCTGCCTGCGGCGGATTGATCGCCTCAGCGATCGCGGGCGCATCCGGCTCACTCCCCTCCGGCCAAGCTTGTTCATCACCGTCAACTGTGGCAACAGGCATTTTGGCGAATGGTCGTGCGGGGACCGCTTCGTCCCCGAAAATGTCCTGGCGCAGTTCAAGCGCGCTAGACGCCTCGTTTCCGCCAGTTTCGGCAAATGTCTGCTCGAACGGCGCTGGGGAGGCAGGCATATCCTGCCCGATCCGTCCCTCCGCCATTACGGCCGACGCCGGGGAACCCGAATTCACCTCGGAGCGAATCTCTGCCATGCTCTCGCTTGAATCCGAGAGGCTTGGCTGGGACTCGCGCAATCTCGCCGGAGCTAAAGCATGCGCTGCGCGAGACGTATGGATGTTTCGCCCCGGAGAATGAAAGGAGCGCGCCGCGCGCTGCGGCCAGCTGCGCAAGCCAGAGGCAGGCTGGTGGCCCGCCGAATCTGGCCCCGCTTCAGGCGCAGTTGCTTTGGGAAGATAACGCGGCGCTTTCCCCGCTAGAAGCGCGTGGAAATCCGCAAGCCGATGCAGAACCAGCCCCAGCGCGACCGTCACAACTCCGCCCGCCAGCGCCGTTGTACCGGAAATGACGCCAGCCCAGCCCCGCTCGTCGAGGATGATTCCGTAACTGGTGAGGATAGCCACGGCGCCGCCGAACGTCAGAAGCCCTCCTAGAGCGAGGACGAAATAGCTCATCTTCTAAACTCCCCGGCGATGGCCAGAACCGCAACCTCGGGCGCGTGCCCGGGCGCAACAATTGTGTCGCCGTTGCGTTACTTCCAAAGGCGGTGCCTAATCGCAGCGGGAGGCCAGACCGGGCTCCCATCGCGGAACGAGTTGCCGCCGCAAACGCGGCCGTCTACAAATGGCCGGCCGCAGCATGATGAGGCCCAATCTACCGCTAGGAGCCCCAAATGTCCTTTGTCCTGCCCGATCTTCCTTACCCCTATGACGCGCTCAAGCCTTACCTATCCGCCGAGACCCTGGAATACCATCATGATAAGCATCATGCCGCCTATGTTACCACAGCTAACAATCTTTTGAAGGACAGCGGCGTAACGGGCAAGTCCCTGGAAGATGTCGTCAAGGAAAGCTATGGCGTGAACGTGCCGCTGTTCAATAACGCGGCCCAGCATTTTAACCACTCCGAATATTGGAAATCAATCAAGCCAAACGGCGGCGGTAAAATTCCGGGAAAACTCGAAAGGGCGCGTCTCGAATCTTTTGGCTCGGTTGAAAAGGTCAAGCAAGAGCTGATGCAGGCCGGCACGACTCAATTCGGCTCGGGCTGGGCGTGGCTTTCGGTGAAGGACGGGAAGATCTCCGCCGTAAAAACGGCAAATGCCGAAAATCCTCTCGTTCAGCACGGGGTGCCGATTCTGACCATCGATGTTTGGGAGCATACTTATTACATCGATTACCGCAACCGCCGGGCCGACTATCTCAAGGCCTTCGTCGATAACCTCATCAATTGGGAATATGTCGCGGAGCGCTACGAGGCGGCGATCAAATAACAAGTCTCAACGTTCGCGCTCCCCGCTGTCACGCCCCCGCCCGCGGATCGAGTCCCGGGGGTGATCCTGTGTCGGATCCCAATATGAAATTCTCGCTGGCTTGACGTGGCCGAAAATCTTCTCCACTTGGGCCGCGCATAAACGCGCCATAAAGGCTCTGGCGAGGAAATTTGACCGATATGACCATTGCGGCCAACGTCATCGAAGCAATCGGCAACACCCCGCTCATCAAATTGCGCCGCGCCTCGGAGCTGACCGGCTGCACTATTTTGGGGAAAGCCGAGTTCATGAATCCGGGCGGCTCGGTCAAGGACCGCGCCGCGCTCGCCATCGTCGAGGACGCGCTCGCGCGGAAAATGTTACGGCCAGGCGGATTGATCGTCGAGGGCACGGCGGGCAACACTGGGATCGGCCTTGCGCTTGTCGCCAATGCCCTGGGCTACAAGACGGTGATCGTCATTCCCGATACACAGAGCGACGAAAAAAAGGATTTTTTGCGTCTCCAAGGCGCCGAATTGATCGAGGTTCCGGCCGTCGCCTACTCTGATCCCAACAACTACGTGAAGCTTTCGGGCCGCCTGGCGGAGCGCCTCGGAAAGGAGCACAAGGAGGGCGCGATATGGGCCAATCAATTCGACAATATTGCCAACCGCAAAGGCCACTTCGAGACGACCGGGCCGGAGATTTGGGCGCAAACGGAAGGCAAGGTCGACGGTTTTGTCTGCTCCGTCGGAACCGGCGGGACGCTTGCCGGCGTCGGCATGGCGCTCAAAGCCAAGAATCCAAATGTCAAGATCGCGATTGCCGATCCTCTCGGCGCCGCGCTCTACGCCTATTATACGCGCGGCGAGCTCAAATCCTTTGGCTCCTCGATAACCGAAGGAATTGGCCAGGGCCGGATCACCACCAATCTCGAGAATGCGCCCATTGATCTTGCCTATCAGATCCCGGATGAGGAGGCCTTGCCTATCCTATTCGCCCTTGCCGAGGAGGAGGGGCTGTTGCTTGGCGGCTCGTCTGGCATCAATGTCGCGGGTGCAATCCGCCTGGCAAAAGATCTCGGGCCTGGCCGCCTGATCGTGACGATCCTGGCGGATTCTGGCGCCCGTTATCAGTCGAAACTTTTCAATCCCGATTTCCTCCGCGACAAAAACCTCCCTGTCCCGGCATGGATGGAACGCAAACCTTGGATTAAGCCAGACTTTGTCTGAATAGGGCGACAAAGGGCGGTCTTCAGGCCGGGCGCAGCCCAAGCACGAGGCACAGTCATGACCAATGCCGCAGACCAGGAATTGTTCGTCTCAACCGCATGGCTTGCGGAAAATCTCGGGCGCCCGGATGTTGCGATCATCGACGGCACATTTTGCCTGCCGGATGAAAACCGGGATGCTAAGGCCGAATATGCTGCTGGCCATATTCCCGGGGCCGTGTTTTTCGACATTGACGAAATCGCCGATCATAAAACGAGCTTGCCGCATATGCTGCCGCAACCCGCGGACTTC
>JBPYDY010000077.1:0-5457 GCA_051986155.1 Methylocella sp. | reverse complement strand
GCCAGGATGCAAACCTTGGAGGTTTCCATGAACACAGTTTGGGTTTCGCTTAGTGCGGCTATGCTTCTTGGTGCGGCCGTGCTTCTTGCCCAGCCGGTTCTTGCCGCCAACGCGGCGCGCAATCAGCAAATGCGCAGCGGCGCCAGTCAAACGACGAGCTCGCAACCGGCTGCTGCGCAACCGTCCGAGACGCAGAATCAGCCGCGTCGAACTCAACCCGATATTATAGAGCGCAGGAAAAGTATTATAGAGCGCCGGAAAACAGATTTGTTTATGCCCGGTCCTCCTTCACGCAAAGGTTGCGCCTCCATGGTTTTGCTCTACTTACGCCCGAAAAGGCTAAATTGAAAAGGCTGAATCCTGCCTGCCGGCGTCATATGTTCATGAGAGCGGGATTCGATCAGCGTGAATCTCTCCCCCAGAACGGCGCCGATGGAAGCGGCATCATGCCGCATCACCGGAAGGCCGCTGCACCGCTCCGGCCCATTGGGTGCGAATGTGCCGATGATGACATGGCCGCCTGGCCGCACGGCCCGCAATAAGCGCGCGGCATAGGCTTGGCGTGGGGCTTCCTCGGTCAGGAAATGGAACGCCGCCCGGTCGTGCCAGAGGCCGTAGGTGCGGGCCGGCTCCCAGGCGGTCACGTCCGCGGCAATCCATCTCACTCTGGCGGCCGTGGGCCCAAGCCGAGATTGAGCCGAACCCAGCGCCTGCTCTGAAATATCGAGCACTGTGAGATCGCAAAACCCCTCCGCCAGCAAGGCGTCGGCCAGACGCGATGCGCCGCCACCGACATCGATGATCGCGGCGTCTTTCGCTGTCCCCGATGCCCGGATGAGTTCGAGCGAGACTTCCGGATTCTCCTGAAACCAACTGAGCTCGCGCTCGGGTTTTGCCGCATAAACATGGTCCCAATGGGCTTGTCGGCTGTCCATCCTTGTCCTCACCGGGCGCCGAAAATCGCGCTTCCGATCCTTAAATGGGTCGCCCCAAGCTCTATGGCGAGCTCAAAATCATTGCTCATGCCGATGGAAAGCTCGTTTATTCCGTTGCGCTTGGCGATAAGGTTTAGGAAGGCAAAATGCGGCGAGGCTTGCTCGTCGGCCGGCGGAATGCACATGAGCCCGGAAATTTCGAGGCCGTAGGTTTTGCGGCAGCTCGCAATAAACCGGTCGGCCTCTTGCGGTAAGATCCCCGCCTTCTGCGGCTCGGCGCCGGTATTGACCTGAACGAAAAGCTTTGGATGATGGGAGGTTTTTTGGATCTCGGTTGCAAGCGCTTTCGCAATCTTCTCGCGGTCGACCGTCTCGATCACATCGAAAAAGCGGACGGCCTCCCGCGCCTTGTTCGATTGCAGGGGGCCGATGAGATGAAGTTCAATGTCCGGGTAAGGTTCTCTCAGTTTCGGCCATTTGTTCAAGGCTTCCTGGACCCGGTTCTCGCCAAAGACGCGCTCTCCGGCCTCGATCACCGGCCTGATCTCCTCCGCGCCAAAAGTTTTTGTGACGCAGACGAGGGTTATCTCTTGCGGCAAGCGGCCGGCGTCGCGCGCGGCACGCGCCATGCGCGTGCGCACCAAAGCGAGGCGGTCAAGGCTGGTCTCGGGTGGTTTCTTGCTTCGCTGCAATTCTGTCGGCCTTTCAAGCCAATCGCCAGGGTGACGGAAATTTACATCTAAATTTCCACCGGGGACATGGTGCCTCGTTTGCTATGCCGCCTGCGCTTACCTTGGAGTCCTGGTTGCTTGCAGCGAGCATTGTAGCGAACGCCTTTAGGCCTACTTGACCGGAGCCATCGAGTACTCTCATCAAAAACCGCGCCAAGACTGCTTTGCGGCTTGCCAAGGGGTTTATGGTCCCGGCTTTACCGCTATGCCGCGGCCTTGTAGAAGCAGCGCAAGCTCTCCGCCGTTCGGCCAACCATGCTTTTGCTTCGCTCGCTTCTCTTTCACGCGTCTTTCTATCTTCTGACGACGGTGCTCGCGATTATCGGGCTGCCCGTTCTTTTGTTGGACCGGCATCGCGTCCAGGCTTATGCGAAAGTTTGGACCGGCTCGGCGGTCTGGCTTTTGGAAAAAATCTGCAACACAAGGATCGAATGGCGCGGGCTTGAAAATCTTCCCGCGGGCGCCTGCATCATCGCATCAAAGCATCAGTCGGCGCTCGAGACCCAAGCGCTCACCACAAAGGGCGCGGATTTCTCCTTTATCCTCAAACGCGAGCTGATGGCGATACCGGTCTTTGGCTGGTACCTTAAGCGCGCGGGCCAGCTTGGCATCGACCGCGCGAAACGCGCGCAAGCCTTGAGCGACCTCGCCCGCCAGGCGCGCGGGGCTATTGCACAAGGCCGCCAGCTCATCATTTTTCCGGAAGGCACGCGCAAACCCGTGGGCAATCCGCCGGACTATAAGCCGGGCGTTGCGTTTCTATATACGGAAACCAAAGCCCCCTGCGTACCGGTTGCGTTGAACAGCGGCCTCTTCTGGCCCCGCCGCAGTCTTGTAATCAGGCCTGGAAAGGTTACGATTGCTTTTATGCAACCGATCGCGCCGGGCCACGACAAAAAAACATTTTTGCAGCTTTTGCAAAGCCGGATTGAAACCGCGGCCGCAGAACTTGTCTCCGAGGCGCTCGCCGCCGATCCTTCGCTAAAACCCGCCTCGCGAAAGAAAATGGATCCTGCCGGACCATAACATGGGCAAGAGCGAGATCGATGCGATCCGGCAGTTGCTGACTTCCAAGCCTCGGCCCGTGGGATGGGAAAAGCGGCGCAGGCGTATCGAGGAGGTCGGATCCGTCTGGCCTGTCGCCGGCGACATAGGTCTTGAATCGATAACGCTCGACGGCCTGGCTGGGGAATGGTCCCGCGCGCCAGGCAGCGACGCCACGCGTGTACTTTTGTTCTTCCATGGCGGCGGCTATTGCTCGGGCTCGATCTTAAGTCATCGGCGCATGGTCACCGAGGCGGGCCGGGCCGCAGGCATCCGGACTCTGGCGGTGTGCTATCGGCTGGCGCCCGAAAACCCCTTCCCCGCTGCCTTCGACGACGCGCTGACGTGCTGGCGCTGGCTACGGCGTCAAGGAATCGCAGCCAATCATATCGCCATTGGTGGAGATAGTTCAGGGGGAGGGCTGACGGTATCGCTGATCGCGCGGCTGCGAGACGATGGAGAGCCACTTCCAGCTTGCGCGTGGCTTACTTCGCCTTGGACGGATTTGACCTTGTCCGGAGAAACGCTCGTCTCCAAGGACGCCGCCGATCCGCTTATTCATAAGGCCTATCTCATCGAACTCGCCGATGCTTATCTTGGCCCCGAGACAGACCGCAAAGACCCGCGGGTTTCGCCGCTCTATGCGGATCTGAAAAGTTTACCGCCTGTGCTGATCCAAGTGGGAGCGGCCGAGACGCTGCTCGCCGACGCCACGCGTTTTGCCGCCGCGGCTGGCGCAGCCAATGTGCCTGTGACCTTGGAGATTTGGCCCGATATGATTCATGCCTTTGCGCTGTGGAACGCTCATCTCGAACCTGCCCGGCGCGCGCTCGCCAATGCTGGAGCATTCATCCGCAAGCATCTCTGAGCCAATCACAACGCCGCGCTTTCAAGCGACCAAGCCAGACATAGGAGCAACGGCACCAGAATCGGGGAAAATTTTTTCCGCGAGCACTGGCCTTGGAATTCCGAATTGATCAGCCAAAATGCCTTTGAGGATCGCGCGCAAATCGATCGTCGGGTACAAGTCGCGGCCCTGATACAGGCGTTCTTGCCCAAGGCCTGGCCAATCGGCGATCACGCGTCCGCCCGCGAGTGCCCCGCCCGCCAGAAAGGCCACGGTCCCCGTGCCATGGTCCGTCCCATTGGTGCCATTGACCCGCGCGGTGCGGCCAAATTCCGTCACAGCGACGACGATTGTATCTTTCCAGCCTTCGCCGAGGCCCTTCTCAAACTCCTCGAAAGCGCCGTCGAGCCCCGTAAGCCTTGCCGCGAGCACGCCTTGCGCTGCGCCTTCGTTTTGGTGCGTGTCGAACCCATCGAAAGCGAGCGCGGCGACGCGCGGTCCCTCCGGAGCTGCGAGCAGTCTTGCGGCGCCCGCCGCCGATTGGCGCATTCCCGCCGGCTGATCCATACCGCGCGGTTTTTTCATGTCGTCCGCCATGCCGTCGCGCGTCGCCATTTTCTCGGTCGCAAGACCGGACCGAAGCGCCGCCGCAAGCGCCGGGTCGCGGTGCGCATAAAGGTCGAGCACGCGCGCCGCGAGATCGTCCGAGGCGCTCGGAAGATCTTGGGGTGCCCAGCCGAGGACCTGCGCCGGTCCGCGCATCACGAGCGGAGCGGTGGTCCTGACACTGACGCCGCGCTTGACCCTGCCCGCGGGCAGCGCCGCGACGGCGCGGTTGAGCCAGCCGCTATCGGTCTTGCCGGGCGCGGGATAGCCGCTTTCCAAGACATCCTGTCCGTCAAAATGCGAGCGGTCGCGATAGCTGGTGGTGACGGCATGCACGGCTGCGGCGCGCTTTTCCTTAAACATGCGAGCAAACGCCGGCATCGCAGGATGCACCGCAAAGAAACCGTCAAGCGGAAGGCCCGCGCGCTCCCCCGATGGAGCGAAGGCGAGCGGTCCGTGCAGCAAGGGGTAATCGGGGTCGCCGGTTGGCGGCACCGGAGGGACCCCGCGTCACTGCGGAAAGGCCATCGAGGGCGCCGCGCAGAATGATCACGATAAGGCGCGGATCGCGAGCACCGGCAGCACTCGCGGACAAGGGCAGATAGGCCGCACCAAAGGCGGCGCCCGCCCCGGCAAGAACGGCGCGGCGGGAAAAATGCGCGTCGATCATTGAATGCGTCATGGCTATCTCCGCTGGAATTCCGGCGACATGAACAAAATGGCGAGCGCATGCTGGCGGGACTCCGCGCGCTCGACCGCGGCCCGCGTCTCGCGCGAAGCAGAAGAGCCGCAGACCGTTTCGAGGACTGCGAGCGGGTGATCCGCTTGGCGCAGCAGCTGCGCTGGCGTCGATTACGCGGTCGGCTATGATGGGGGCCAGCTCAAAGACCCCACGGTGACAGCCAACCAACCGGCTTGCATGTCGACCAGGACCACGGGCAACGGCACAACCAGTTTCACGGTCAATGGCGACACCCAGCCCTGCGTGATCGATCACTTTGATTTCACGCTTTACGGCGGTTCCTGCGTCATACTCACTGGGACCGGCGGCAACACCGTGACGTTCACGAACAACAAGTTCGGCTCAACGGGCGCTGTGACGAGCTGCGTTGGGTTTATTAATGAACCTTTCGGGGACACAACTAATTTAGTGTTCGAATATAATCAGGTTAACGATAATTACACGAGCCAATTAAACGATATTTTGGCAATGTTCACTCAAAACTCGATCACTGCAACGATTGAGTACAATGCTTTTTACGAGATTTCGTGCCGCGTGCTCGCTGGCAATAAT
>JBPYDY010000076.1:0-7254 GCA_051986155.1 Methylocella sp. | reverse complement strand
AGGACGCAACGTCTGCGCCTAGCGGATTGGCGGGGCGTAGAGCAGCCCGCCGTTGGTCCAGAGCGCGTTCATGCCGCGCTTGATCTTTAGCGGCGAGTTCTCGCCGAGATTGTGATCGAAAACCTCGCCGTAATTGCCGACGAGTTTTATGACGCGATAGGCCCAATCGGAGTCGAGCCCCATCGCATCGCCAAAATTGCCTTCAAAGCCGAGCAGGCGGCGGATATCCGGGCTCTCGGACTTCGCCTTTTCATCGACGTTCTTAGATGTGACACCGAGCTCCTCAGCGTTGACCATGGCAAAATTGACCCATTTCACTATATTGAACCACTGGTCATCGCCTTGCCGCACCACCGGCCCGAGAGGCTCCTTGGAGATAATGTCAGGAAGCACGATACTGGCGTCGGGCTCGGCAAGCGCCATGCGCCCGGCATAAAGATCCGAGGCATCAGCCGTATAGATTTGGCATTGCCCGCTCTCGTAGGCTTTTATGGCTTCGTCCGCCGCGGCAAAACCCGCAGGCTTATAGGTCATGCCATTGACTTGAAAAAAATCGGCGAGATTGAGCTCGGATGTCGTGCCTTGCTGCACGCAAACCGAAGTTCCGGAGAGTTCCAGCGCCGAGCTAATATTGAGTTTTTTGGGCACCAAAAAACCTTGCCCATCGTAGTAAGTGATACCGGCAAAAAGCAGATCCTGTCCGGCCTCGCGCGAAAGCGTCCATGTGGTGTTGCTTACCAAGACGTCGATTTGGCCCGACCGCAGCGCCTGGAGCCGGTCCTTTGGCGCCAACGCTACGAATTTCACTTTCCCCGCGTCGCCAAAGATCGCGGCGGCAATCGCGCGGCAAAAGTCGACGTCGAACCCGGCCCAACGGCCGTGCCCGTCAGGCAAACCGAAGCCGGCAAGCCCGGGATTTGATCCGCAGACCAGGAGGCCCCGTTTCTTGACCTCGGCGAGCGTGCCAGCAGCCGCCCCAGAGCCAAGAACGAAAAGCACGGCGAATGCCAAGAAGATTTTTTTGACCATATAAATCGCTTTCTCAATGGTTCGCAGGAATACAAGCTCCGGGCCGAGCTGGGGACATTGCAACTGGACGGCCGGTTTTTCAACACCAGGGTTGACGGCACGTGAACAAAAAACGCAGTTTGCGGCGCATATTTGACTGGAGACAAAATGAAGGAAACCATGCCGGGCGACCGTGCCGGTCTAAAGGACCGGACCAAATTGGTGCATGCCGGGCGCCGCCCTAGCGAGCAGCTGGGCTTTGTCAACACGCCGCTTTATCGCGGCTCGACGGTGCTGTTCCCAACTTTGCAGGATTTTTATGCGCGAAACGCCCGATTTTCTTACGGCACGCAAGGGACGCCCACAACCGCGGCGTTGGAAAGCGCATGGACGGAAATTTGCGGCGCGGCGGGAACCGTGCTTGCTCCGACGGGTCTCGCAGCGATTGCATTGGCACTGCTTACTGCCGCCAAAGCGGGCGATCATGTTCTCGTGACCGACGCAGTCTATCGTCCGTCACGGAACTTCTGCAACACGGTTTTGGCCCGCATGGGCGTTGACACCAGCTATTATGATCCGACAATCGGCGCGGCAATCGAATCTCTCTTGCGTCCAAATACGAGCGTCATCTTCCTCGAGTCGCCGGGATCGCAAAGCTTCGAAGTCCAGGACGTTCCGTCAATCGCCGCGCTCGCAAGATCCAAGGGAATTTGCACCATTCTCGACAATACCTGGGCAACGCCTTTGTTCTTTCCGCCTCACGCGCGCGGCGCGGATATGGCGGTCGAAGCGGGAACAAAATATCTCTCCGGCCATTCCGACCTGCTCATCGGGCTTGTGTCTGCCAATGCGGAATGGTTTCCACAATTGCGCGCCACTTTCGATGCTTTTGCGATGTGCGCCGGGCCGGAGGACGTTTTCTTGAGTTTGCGGGGCTTGCGTACCCTTGACCTCCGGCTGCGGGAAGCAGGACGGCAAGCCCTTGATCTTGCGCATTGGCTGAGCGCGCGCAAAGAGGTGACCAAGGTCTTACATCCGGCGCTCCCATCTTGCCCGGGGCATGAGTTTTGGAAGCGGGATTTTTTGGGATCATCGGGTCTATTCTCGGTCCTGCTTGCGCCTTGTTCGCGCGCGGGGCTTGGTGCCATGCTCGACGGGCTCAAGCTCTTTGGCATGGGCTATTCTTGGGGCGGCTACGAGAGCCTTGTCATTCCCTTCGATTGCCGCAGCTATCGCAGCGCGACGGCGTGGAATCCGGAGGGCCCTGCGCTGCGCTTTTCCGTCGGGCTTGAAGATATCGACGATCTGAAAGCCGATCTCGATGCCGGATTTGCGCGGCTGCGCGCCGCCTCGTGAGAAAGAGAAGCCTTGGGTTCACCGGCCGCGTTCCGACAACAATTTGGCGATCGCGGCGCGCAAGTCCCCAATGCCCTCGCCGCTCTGCGACGAGGTAAATATCGGCTCGGGAAAGGCCGCAGGATGCTTGGCGATGAGGGCATAAGTGGCGGCAAGGCGCGCTTCCCGGTCAAAGGCGCTGACTTCGTCCTTCTTGGTCAGCACGATCTGATACGACATGGCCGCCCGGTCGAGCAAATTCATCGTCTCGATGTCGATGGGTTTTGCCCCATGGCGTCCATCGATCAGAAACATGACGCGCAGCAGCGCCGCCCGGCACCGAAGAAAATCGCTCACAAGCCTCGCCCAGGAAACTGCCAATACTTTTGAGGCCGCGGCATAGCCGTAACCGGGCATATCGACGAGGCAAAGCTCGGGGCGATCTGTGCTGGGGCCGAGCGCAAAAAAGTGCAGCGCGCGTGTGCGCCCGGGGGTGCGCGAAATGCGCGCAAGCGACCTGCGCGCCGTCAACGCATTGAGGAGCGAGGATTTGCCGACATTCGACCGCCCGGCGAAGGCGATTTCCGGCGCGACCGGATTTGGCATTTCCGCCGCATCGGCCGCCGCCCACAAAAACGCGCATTGCTGCGCGAAAAGTTTTCTGCCCAACTCGAAGTAGTCCGGCGGAGCATGCGCCAAATTTTCCATGCTCCGCGGCCCCTCGGCTCAGGTTGTCGCCTTCTTGCGGAACATGCCGGCCAAATTGTCCCAAAGTTCGATCTTGGCGCCGGCCTTCTTCATCATCACGCCCTGCTGGATGACCGACAAAAAATTGCTCCAGCTCCAATAGATGATAAGGCCGGAGGCAAAGCTGCCGAGCGTGAAGGTGAAAATAACCGGCATCCAGGCGAACGCCTGCTTCTGAATCGGGTCGGTCGGCTCCGGGTTCATCTTCATCTGAATGAACATGGTGATGCCCATGATGAGCGGCCAAACTCCGATCACCAGCCAGGGGCCAAGGATTGGAACCTGCACCGGATCATAAGGGATGAGGCCGAATAGGTTGAAGATATTGGTTGGGTCAGGTTGCGAAAGATCCTTGATCCAGCCAAAGAACGGCGCCTGCCTCATCTCGATCGTGATGACGAGCACCTTGTAGAGCGCGAAAAATATCGGGATTTGCACCAGCAGCGGCAGGCAGCCAGACAAGGGGCTGACCTTTTCGCGCTTGTAAAGCAGCATCGTTTCCATCTGCTGCTTCTGCTTGTCGTCGGGATAACGGTCTTTGATCGCGACGAGCTGCGGCTGCAGTTTCTTCATTTTGGCCATCGCCAAATAGCTGCGATTGGCCAGGGGAAACATGAGTCCCCGGACCAGGACGGTGATGATCAAAATCGCGACACCAAAATTGCCGACAAAATTGTAAATGAAGTGGAGCACGCGGAACATCGGTTTGGTAATCAGGTAAAACCAGCCCCAGTCAATCAAGAGATCGAATTTCTCAATACCCAGACTGTTTTGATACTTATCGAGCGTGTCGACTTCTTTGGCGCCGGCAAAGATCCGGGCCGTGAATTCAGCTGATGCCCCGGGCGCGATCGTCTGTCCTTCGGTTCCGGCATAGCCCGCCTTATAAAGCATGGGCGAACCGCCCGAGCCAGAAAAAATCGCTTCCACGGCTTTGCTCTGATCCGGGATGACGGCGGCAGCCCAATATTTGTCGGTAAGGCCGAGCCACCCGCCACTGCCGGCGAAGCTCTTAGAGGCGTGCTCCTCCTTTACAATATTATCGTATTTTATTTGCTGAACTCCGGAATCGCCTATGATACCGACAAAACCTTCATGCAGGCGGGAAGAGCTGGCCTCTGGAGGACGGCCGTGGCGCTTGATAAAGGCAAAGGGGTGAATTGCCGCAGGCTGCGCGGTCCTGTTTTCGACGCTGTCGGTAACCGTAAACATGTAGCGATCGTCGACTGCGATCTTGCGGTGAAAGACGAGCCCCTGCCCATTGTCAAAGGTAAGAGTCACGGGCGACTTCTCAGTGAGTGTGTCGCGATCGGCTTGCCATAAGCTGTCTGGTCCTGGCAGCGAGAGCGAACTGCCAGGATCGGGAATGTAGCCCAACTCGGCGTAGTAAGGATAAGGCGATCCTAAAGGCGAAAGCAGAACAATGTTCGCGCTCTTGGGATCGACAGACTCGCGATATCCCTTAAACGAGACGTCGTCGATTCGTGCGCCCTTTAAGGCAATCGATCCGTAGATTGCAGGGGTATCGATCGCAATGCGTGGACTTTCGGCCAACGCCTCCTCGCGAGATTTCGTTGCCACGGGTGGGTGCTGCGCAAGAGGCGTGTTGGACAATCCTTGCGGCGGCGCCAGCTGCGAATTGGCCGCCTGCTGGCCGGATGCGGGTGCATTTTGCGCCTGGCGCGCCTGCATTTCGGCTTGGATCTGGCGCTGCTTTTCGAAATGCGGTGCGGCGTAATATCTGTCCCAAACGAGAACGACGAGCAGCGACAGAAAGGTCGCAATGAGGACGTTCTTGGTTTGTTGATTCATATGCGAGATGTCCTGCTTATTGAGCTTCGCCGCTGCGGACGACCCCCCGCGCCGCGAGCAATGTGGTCATTCCCATCTTCCGTCGAACTCTCTCCGGCCCCTGCCCTGCCCAGAGCGCGCCCGAGTCCCGCCTGCAAATCAGAAAACGCCATGCATAGCGCCTCGGGACGTGCAATGATTACATAATCATACCCAAGCCGCGCGGGAAGCGGGTCAACCAGCCGCAGCGCTTCCTTCAGGCGCCGGCGAATCCTATTGCGCCGGACCGCTCCTCCGCAACGTTTGCTAACCGTAAAGCCAAACCGTGGCTGGGTATCCGTTGACTCGCCGCCCGCCAGGGGCTTGGCCCGAGCCTGTCCGCCGGCCGAATCGCCCCCCTTGCGAGAATCCGGCGCAGGAAATCGCGGCGCCGCTTGCAAGACGAAGCCCTGCGCATGAAGAGACTTGCCTTGCCGCATGCGCAAAAAATCCGCCCTCCGTTTCAATCGTAAAGGTGCCTTGGGCATAAGTTTTCTTGTTGGACTCCGCTGTTTGGCCCACCGGTCTTTGCTGGTGCCCGTTTATTTGGGTTGAATCGTTGTTGCGCGGCAGGCCGAACGCGGCATGTCTAGCAAACGGCACGGTCTCTCGAGGCAATCTTTGGAAAGAAGCTACGGCCCCGGCTCAGAACTGGAACCCTGGGATGTTCACGACCCCGCGGCAGCCGGTGCATTCTTTGGAAATATTTTTCGAAATAATCAAGCGGAGAGCCGTTTCCGGCCCCTGGCGCGCCGCGCGGCGATCACTTTGCGCCCCCCTACCGTCGCCATCCGCGCGCGAAACCCGTGCCGGCGCTTGCGCACAAGCTTGCTTGGCTGAAATGTCCGTTTCACCGCGTCTCCCCAATTAAAAGCTCCCCGCACCTCTGCAACGAGACCGGAGCTTCAGGACCTCGCGCAGATCGGCGATTACCCGCAAAAATATCAAGATTGCGCCTCCTCGGGCCGATAATGACGGAAGAAGCTGGTCCCGGCGTCCGGAAATATGCGGCCTTATAGGAGAAACAGCCAAAACAAGTCAATTCGCCGCAACGGCGTCATGCCACAGCTCAAGATCGCGTTCAGATCAAAACGTGCCGGAGGCCCTCCCCCAACAATAGGGCAACGTTGCCCAAAATCTCCTTTTGCCGCGATCGACCCCAATCTGGTACCCACGCATATCGCCGCGGAGGTTCACGCGGCGGCGGGCAATCGAATGATCCCCCTGTCGACGGCATCACCTGATTTGCTCGACACCACCGGTGGAAACAGCAAGCTTCCCGCGGATTTGCAGGCCGAGGTGATCGCTCTTTCCTCCGACAATTTTTTGCACCGGCGCATAGTTTTTTACGCGCTGCGGGGGCCAAATATCCGAACCAGAAATTTGTTGCCTTTTGGCTTGCCGCTAAGCAGCAGGAGTGGCAACGAGCGGCCGCAACCATTCCGGAATCCCAAGAGATGACCACTGTGGATTTCGCCGCATTCGTCGACAAGCTCGCCGATGCGGCGAGCGAAACGATTCTTCCCTTTTTTCGCACCGCACTCCAGCCTCAGGACAAAAACACCGGCGGCCAATTTGATCCCGTAACGGAAGCCGATCGTGCCGCAGAATCCGCTCTGCGCCACCTCATTCGCGCAACATTCCCGGATCACGGCATCATTGGCGAAGAATTTGGGCCGGTTCAAAGCGAGGCGGAATACGTCTGGGTGCTTGATCCTATCGACGGAACCAAGAGTTTTATTTCCGGGCTTCCCGTTTGGGGAAGTCTGATCGGGCTTTTGCACAATAAGTTCCCGGCCTATGGCATGTTGGTCCAACCCTTCACGCAGGAACGTTTTTATGGCGATGGAAGGGGCGCCAAATGGCGCGGCCCCGGTTCCGGACGGCAACAGATCGAACGCAAGCTTGCAACGCGGTCTTGCCCTTCCCTAGCCGAGGCGACGCTCATGACAACATCGCCGCTTTTGTATTCTTGCGGCAAGCTCGAACTCTTCCGCCGCGTCGAAAGCAAAGTCCGGCTTTCGCGCTATGGCGGCGACTGTTACGCTTTTGCGATGCTCGCCGCAGGTCACGTGGATTGCGTGATCGAATCCGATCTCCAGCCCTACGACATCGTTGCCTTGGTCCCGATTATCGAAGGCGCCGGTGGAGTCGTGACCTCGTGGCAGGGTGGAAGTCCGGCAAAAGGCGGCGATGTCGTTGCCTCTTGCTGTCCCTCAATCCATGAAGAAGCTTTGCGCCTGCTTGGAAGTTAGAGCATCCGAGAACCGTTTTGATCCGCCCCGGCAAGAGCACCTGCAGCGAAAGGCATCGTTCGGAGGTGCGGCACCAAAG
>JBPYDY010000075.1:0-8893 GCA_051986155.1 Methylocella sp. | reverse complement strand
GTAAATCCGGGATAACCGGGGGATACCATTTGCATGAAATTAGGCAAGCCCAGAGGCCTTTACAAGACGCCAAAGTATGCGGAATTGTGCGGGGTTATCTTATTACGAGCAGCTCCTGCAACTGCATATAGACCACCGAGGTTGCCATCGTGACGGCACCCCTGGCGGCGCGCCCACCGGCTCGATTGAGAGGTGAGCTGGCGCCGTAACGGCTTCGACGCCTTCGGCGGCGGCGCCTCGCGGCGCACCAATCGCGCCTCCGCCGGTTTGCCGGCGCCAGTAGCGCACTGCCACCGGAAAGTCTCGGCGCGGACCGCGGCCGATAATGCGGAGCTACCCCCCAGTGGTGGCTGGCTCTGCGGCCATTGATTGAACGTACCACCGGTAGAGCGCGCGAATGCCATCTTCGAGGCTTGTTTTCGGCTGCCAGCCGAGGGCCGTCAGCCGGCTTGAATCCAAGAGTTTTCGCGGCGTGCCGTCCGGCTTCGTGTGATCGAATATAAGAGTCCCCTCGAAACCCGCGACTCTGCCTACGATCTCGGCAAGCTCACGAATGGTCACATCATTCCCCGCGCCGCAGTTGATCGGCTCGACGCTGTCGTAGCGGTCCATAAGAAACACAATCGCGTCGGCCAAGTCGTCGACGTAGAGAAATTCCCGCTTCGGGCGCCCGGTGCCCCAGATAACGACCTCGGCTTTGGCCGCGGTTTTGGCTGCGTGGAATTTTCGAATCAAGGCCGGCAGCACGTGGCTCGTCGAAAGATCAAAGTTATCGTTAGGGCCGTAAAGATTGCATGGCATGACCGAGATATAGCGTCGTCCGAATTGCCGGCGGTACGCCTGACAAAGTTTAACTCCTGCGATTTTCGCGATCGCGTACCATTCGTTGGTTGGCTCGAGCGGCCCTGTTAACAGCGCCTCCTCGCCAATCGGCTGCTCCGCCAATTTCGGGTAAATGCACGACGATCCGAGAAAGATCAGCCGCTCGACGTTGGCAAGATGCGCAGCGTGAATGACGTTTGTCTCTATAGCGAGATTGTTGAAGAGAAAGTCGGCCGGATAGGAATCATTGGCAAGGATGCCGCCAACCGTTGCGGCGGCAAGAATGATAATATCCGGCTTGGCTTTCGCTACCCATTGGCGCACGTCCGGTTGTTCGCGGAGATCGAGCTCCCTTCGACCTACGGTCAAAAGTTCTACGTCTGCACCGGCAAGACGGCGCACAATTGCCGAGCCGACCATGCCGCGATGGCCCGCGATCCAGACGCGCCGCGTCGCCCCGGCAAGGCCCGATAAGGAATTGTCCATGAACGATGCCTCAGATCCGGCCGCGGTCTTTCATCGCAGTTAAGTCGGCTGCGACCATCTCAGCCACGAGCTGCGAAAACGTCACCATATGCTTCCAGCCAAATGTTTTGAATGCCTTTGTCGCATCCCCCTGAAGGAGAGCGACCTCGGTCGGACGAAAATAGCGCGGATCGATCTCAACAAGCACGCGGCCGGTCTTTTCGTCAATCCCGCGCTCTTCTTTCCCCGATCCCTTCCAGGCAATGGCAATACCAACTTCGGCGAAGGCCCGCTCAGCGAACTCTCTCACCGTATGTGTCTCTCCGGTAGCCAAGACATAATCGCCGGGCTCGGGCTGCTGCAGGATTTGCCACATCCCCAGGACATAGTCGCGCGCGTGTCCCCAATCGCGGCTTGCATCGAGATTTCCCAAAAAGAGCTTCTCCTGCAGACCCAAATGGATCGCAGCGACGGCGCGGGTGATTTTTCTTGTGACAAACGTCTCCGCCCTTGTCGGACCTTCATGATTGAACAGGATTCCGTTCGAAGCGTGTATCCCATAGGCTTCACGATAATTGACGGTAATCCAATAGGCGTAGAGCTTTGCGGCTGCATAAGGCGAACGCGGATAAAAGGGCGTGGCTTCGTTTTGCGGCACGGCTCGCGCCATGCCGTAGAGCTCCGACGTCGAGGCCTGATAGAACCGCGTCTTTTGACAAAGCCCGAGGATGCGAATGGCTTCCAAAAGACGAAGCGTCCCGAGGGCGTCGGCGTTCGCAGTATATTCTGGCGTCTCGAAGCTCACCTGAACATGACTTTGCGCGGCAAGATTATAGATTTCGTCAGGCTGGACTTCCTGCACAATACGGATGAGATTTGTCGCGTCAGTAAGATCGCCATAGTGCAACAGAAAGTTGACGCCCGCTTCGTGTGGATCGCGATACAGATGATCGACGCGGTCTGTATTGATCAATGACGATCGCCGCTTCACGCCGTGCACGGCATAGCGTTTGGAAAGAAGGAGTTCCGCAAGAAGAGCGCCGTCCTGGCCGGTAACCCCGGTGATGAGAGCAACCTTTTCCTTGGCCATGTTATGCGAAAGCTCCGAAGGCGTGTCTGTGCGAAACTGCTTGTGTCGACCGGCAGGTCTATCCGAAGCCGGT
Organism: Methylocella sp.; assembly: GCA_051986155.1. Classification (GTDB taxonomy): domain Bacteria; phylum Pseudomonadota; class Alphaproteobacteria; order Rhizobiales; family Beijerinckiaceae; genus Methylocapsa. The sequence goes on along the minus strand of JBPYDY010000075.1, from coordinate 6,443 downwards.
ACATCGAACGTTAGGACAGCGTTGCACCGGACGATGCGCACCAATCCCTGCGCCTGTTGCTACCCGGGCAAGCCCGCTTCGATCCGGGGTCGAATTACCAGCGCGTCCTGCGCCTCCGCGACCGAAACGGCGGTCATATTGATGAGGCCGCGCACCGTCACGGAAGGCGTCAAGATATGGGCAGGCTTCGCCGGGCCGATAAGGATCGGGCCGACTGGCGAAGTGTCGGCCATCACCATCGTCAATGTATAAGCAATATTGGCGGCGTCCAGGTTGGGCATGATAAGTATATTCGCCTCGCCCTTCAGCCGCGAAGCCGGCAAAACGAGGTTGCGGAACGCCTGCGACAAGGCGGTATTGGCCTGCATCTCGCCATCGGCTTCAAGATCCGCGGCGCGCTCGCGCGCGATATCCAATGCCTCGCGCATCTTCCGCGCCGAGGGGGTGTCATCCGATCCAAAGTCCGAATGCGACACGAATGCGACTTTCGGTTCGATTCCGAACCGGCGGACATGTGCTGCGCACATGAGCGCCATTTCCGCGATTTCCCCCGCTGACGGGTCATATTGGACATGCGTATCGGCGATAAAAAACGCGCCCTTGCCCGTAATCATGAGGCACATGGCCGCGAGATTGGTTGCGCCGGGCGCAAGGCCGATGATGTCCCTGATGAAACGCAGGTGGGGGCTGAAGCGCCCATCGAGACCGCAAAGCATGGCATCCGCATCTCCCCGCTTGACGGCAACAGCCGCAATGACGGTCGCATTCGTCCGCACCAAACGCCGCGCGGCCTTCGGTGTCATGCCTCTGCGGCCTGCAGCCTCCAGGCACGTCTCGACATAACTGAGATAACGCGCATCATAATTTGGATTGATGAGCTCGAAGTCTTTTCCCGGACGCACAGAAAGCCCGAACCGCTCGAGGCGCGCATTGATCACGTCCGGGCGGCCTATGAGGATGGGTTTTGCTATCCCTTCCTCGACCACGGTTTGGGTCGCGCGAAGCACCCTTTCGTCCTCCCCCTCCGCATAAATGACCCGTTTCGGGCAGGTCTTGGCGGCGTTGATCACCGGCCGCATGACAAAGCCGGAGCGGAACACAAACTGGGTCAGATTCTCTTCGTAAAGCGCAAGATCGGCAAGCGGCCTCGTTGCAATGCCCGTGTCCATGGCGGCTTTCGCAACAGCCGGGGCAATGCGCAGGATCAAGCGCGGATCGAATGGCGCCGGGATGAGACTGTCCTTGCCATACTGCGGCGCCGCACCGCCATAGGCTCTGGCTACCACGTCGGATGGGGGCTCATGCGCGAGCTCCGCAAGCGCCCGCGCGGCCGCAAGTTTCATTGCTTCATTGATGGAGGTCGCCGCGACATCGAGCGCCCCGCGAAAGATGAAGGGAAAGCAAAGGACGTTATTGACCTGATTGGGGTAATCGGAGCGCCCGGTGCAGACCATCGCATCGGGCCTTGCCGCGGCCGCCACGTCAGGTTCGATCTCGGGCGTCGGATTGGCAAGCGCCATAACGAGCGGCCGCACGGCCATCCTTCTGACCAACTCCGGCGACAAAACGCCGCCAGCCGAGAGCCCAAGAAAAATATCGGCGCCGCCAATCACATCTTTGAGGGCCCGGGCTTTTGTATCTTTGGCATAGACAGCTACATAATCATTCATCAATGCCTTGCGGCCGCGGTAGACGACGCCTTCGATGTCGGTGACGAAAATGTTCTCGCGCCCGGCGCCAAGGACGACCAAGAAATCGAGGCAGGCGAGCGCCGCCGCGCCAGCCCCCGAGGTCACGATCTTCACCTGATCGATTTTTTTGCCGGTAAGCTCCATGGCATTGAGCACCGCCGCGCCGACAATGATCGCGGTGCCGTGCTGATCGTCGTGAAAGACTGGAATGGACATCCGCGCGCGCAGCTTGCGCTCGACCTCGAAACATTCTGGCGCCTTCATATCCTCGAGATTGATCCCGCCAAAGGTAGGTTCAAGCGCCGCGATAATGTTGACCAGTCGGTCAACATCCGTTTCCGCGACTTCGATGTCGAACACGTCGATGCCCGCGAATTTCTTGAACAGTACCGCCTTCCCTTCCATCACGGGCTTGCCCGCGAGCGGTCCTATGCTGCCAAGCCCCAACACCGCCGTGCCGTTGGTTACGACCGCGACGAGATTTTGCCGCGCGGTAAGCGAAGCCGCCTCACTTGGATCGGCGGCTATCGCGAGGCAGGCGGCGGCAACGCCCGGAGTATAGGCGAGCGAAAGATCATGTTGTGTTGCGAGCGGCTTGGTCGCCATGATCTCAAGCTTGCCGGGGCGCGGCAGGCGATGGTAGAGCAGCGCGCTTGACGCCACATCGGGACTGATGGTCTCGGCCATGATACTGGATTCTTTACCCTATGCCCGGCAGGAGATAGCTTGACGGCGCGCGGATGTCCACCACGGTCAAGGGCGTCTTTGGCGGCGATTTCTCAGGATCGATCGGTCCAGCCTGCCGGACAATGAACGATGACACGTACTCCCATCATGGCCATCCCTGCCCGGAGCAGCGTCGAAATGGCGCATGATGTGGCAAGCCTCAGGGCTCGGCTAGCGGAATGGCGGCGCGCGGGTGAGTCGATTGCCCTGGTGCCAACGATGGGTGCGCTTCACGCAGGACATATTTTTCTTGTGCATGAAGCAAAAAAGCGCGCGCGCCGGGTGGTGATGTCGATTTTTGTGAATCCCGCGCAATTTGCCCCGTCGGAAGATTTTGCCGCCTATCCGCGCACGCTTGAAGCAGATGCAGCTCTATTCGCGGAGGCGCAGGGCGACCTTTTGTTCGTGCCGCGAGCCGAAGAAATGTATGGCGAGCGCTTTGCCACCGCGATCACCGTCAGCGGCCCGGCGGCCGCCGGACTGGAAGACCGTTTCCGTCCGGCACATTTTGCGGGCGTTGCGATTATCGTGGCAAAGCTTCTCAACCAGTGCCGTCCCGATTTCGCGATCTTTGGCGAGAAGGATTTTCAGCAGCTCAAGGTCGTAACGCAAATGGTGCGCGATCTCGATTTCGAGACACAAATTCTTTCTGCACCCACGGTGCGCGAAGGAGACGGCCTCGCGCTCTCCTCACGCAACGCCTATTTGTCGGCTGACGAGCGCGCACACGCGCCAGGTCTTTATGCGGCGCTCTGGAAGTGTGCGGGCGATATTCGATCAGACGTTCCGATTCCGGCCGCGCTCGATGCGGCCCGCGCAAATCTCGCCGGTGCTCATTTCGTCACCGATTATTTTGAGGCGCGTCACGCGGAAACGCTCGCGCCGATCGCCTCGCGCGACGATGGCCCTATCAGGCTGGTCGCGGCGGCATGGCTCGGCAAGACGCGGCTCATCGACAATATCGCGGTCTAGCGCGGCGCACCGGCAGCCATTCAATATTTGAGCCTGTTTCACCTTCGAAAGCCCAATTTGAAACTGACTCGCGGCCCAAAGATATGGCAAGCTTGCTCAAATATTCTGCGCGCCCTTGCCCTCAGCTCCCCAGTGGAGAGCAACAGGTATTCTGTGATCTAAACATGCTTTCGCCGCTCCGCGCGCTCACTCCGCCTCAGCGCAACGCCGTCATCGGAAGCTATCTCGCTTGGATGCTCGACGCTTCTGATTTCTTCGTTCTCGTCTTTGTGCTCAAGGACGTGGCGCAGGAATTTGCAACCTCTGTGGCCACGGTCTCCTGGGCCTTCACGCTCACCCTGGCGGCAAGGCCGCTTGGCGCGCTGCTGTTTGGCTCGGCGGCCGACCGCTACGGACGCCGGGCGGCGCTCATGGTGAACATCCTGCTTTTCTCCTCGTTCGAGGTTCTGTCCGGTCTTGCTCCAAGCCTTCGCCTATTCTTGCTCGCGAGGCTCGCTTTCGGAGTGGCAATGGGTGGGGTATGGGGCATCGCCGCCGCGCTCGCTATGGAAACGATCCCGGCACAAGCGCGGGGTCTTGTCTCCGGAATTCTCCAGACCGGATATCCCACCGGCTATCTTCTCGTCGCAATGACCTATTCCGCGGTCTATAGCCTGATCGGCTGGCGCTACATGTTTGTGGCGGGCGCCCTGCCTGCGCTTCTTCTTGTCGTCTACCTTTGGCGCAAGGTCGAGGAATCGCCAGCGTTTTCGGCCCGCGCGGCGCGCCATGCCGGCCCTCCCTTTTGGCGGCTCATGACCGAACTTTGGGCCCATCGCACACGCTTCTGCTATGTCGTCTTGCTCATGACCGCATTCAATTTCTTGAGTCATGGGACGCAGGATCTCTACCCGACGTTTTTGCAACTCCAGCTTCGGTACTCGCAGCACGCAGTAGGCGCCATCGCAATCTTCTATATCGTTGGCGCTGTCATTGGCGGGCTCTGGCTTGGGAGCCTGTCGGAAACGCTGGGCCGGCGCCGGACGATTACGCTTGCGGCATTGTCGGTGCTGCCGCTCATTTGGCCTTGGGCCTATGGCTTATGGCCTTTGGCAAGTGGCCCGGAGCCATTGATCTTGGCAATTGGCGCATTTCTCATGCAGTTCGCCGTTGGGGGAGCCTGGGGCATTGTCCCCGCACATCTCAACGAGCTCTCGCCCGGATCAATACGCGGCACGTTTCCCGGCTTTTCCTATCAGCTCGGAAATTTGCTGGCCTCGCCCAATGCTCCACTTCAGGCAGGAATCGCCGGTGCCTACGGAGGTATTTATGCGTTTGCGCTTGCAATCGTTGCCGCATTCGCTGCTTTGATATTGGCCGCCTTCGTCTATTTCGGCCCCGAAGCGCAAGGCGTTGCGTTCGACGCTGGCGGCGCCGGCCATGAACAGGACCCGTCGTCTTCATGAAGAGGGAGCAAAAAATCGTCCGGGTCACGATCAAAGGCCGCGTTCAGGGGGTCGGCTACCGCGCATGGACGCAAATGGAAGCCTACCGCCTGGGGATTTCCGGCTGGGTCAGAAACCGGTTCAGCGGCGATGTCGAAGCGGTTTTTGCCGGGCCGGCGGACGCCGTCGAGGCGCTTTGCGCGGCTTGTTGGCATGGCCCATCGCAATCCCGCGTAACCAAGGTTTTGATCGAAGACGCCAGCGCGGAAGAGCTCGCGTTGACGGGCGCTACGTCCGGCTTTCACCAAATGCCCACGCGCTAGGTTTCCGCACAAGAAGTTCCACGTAGCGTGACCCGCAGCATTTACAAACGCCCCGGTTTTGTGAATAGCTTCGAGCAAACACTGACCTCCTCGCCAAAAAATGACTGATCGAACCGATGTGCCCCTTTGCCCTGTCACGGGGCAGCCCGCTCTGCACCATGTGCAATGGGTTTCGGCGAGGCTCCTTAGGGATCTTTGGCGCATCGAATTCAAGGCGGACGCTCGAGCGGCCTTTTGCGGCATTGATCGATTCGGGTTGTGGGAGTCGCCGACCGGCCTTTATTTCTTCGATCCTCTGCTCGAAGGCGACCGCGACTTCTATGTCCAGTTCTATTCAAGGATTAAAAGTCTGGGTCTCTTTTCGCAGAAAACTGTTCGCGGCGAATTCATCATGGCGGCGCGAGCCATTCCGGCGGGCGCCTGCGTCCTTGATGTCGGTTGCGGGCTGGCCAATCTCAAGTCTTGCGTGCCTCACGGCACCTATACCGGGCTCGACCCGCAAATTGCCGAAGAGAGCGGGTCCGGCGACATCCTGCGAGCAACGCTCGCGCAGCACCTCACGAGCCATGCGGGGACTTATGATGCGGTGTGCGCTTTCCATGTACTCGAGCATGTCTCCAAGCCCGCCCGTCTCTTCGCCGAGATGGTGCAAGCTGCAAAGCCGGGCGGCATGATTTTCGCGAGTGTGCCCCATATCCCGTCGGCGATGACCCGCATTCCGAATTTTATCATGAACGCTCCGCCTCATCACTTGTCGTGGTGGACAGAACCCGCTCTTGCCGAACTGGCGAAAGGAGCGGGTGCCATCATAGAGAGCATCGAGCCGATTGCTTGGGGCCAGAGTGACGCTCTCATTTATTGGATCGATCGTTCCACCCCGATTCGCTGCAATGGAGAGTATTATCGCGGCAGTTGGATCTGGCACACCTCTGCCGCGCTTGGTTTGATTGGTGGGGCGATCGGATGCTGGCTTGCTGGCGTGCCTTCCGCCGGCGGCGAAGGCTCGGGACTGTTGCTGACAGCGCGGCGGCCAACCGATGCGCAGTAGAAGCCGTTGTGCCATCCCGGAAACATTGGCCTCATCGCAGCGCGCCGGCCAATCTCAACCAAACTGTATTGAGAAAGCGGCGGCCTTCGTGCGATGAGCGTCTTCATTTCAATTGTCCTAACTTTATGGCTTGCGGTCGCAATCTTCAACACGGTAACGGCGTGGCGTTATGCGCGCGGCCTTCCCTTTGCCGAAGTTCCGCAAGCAACACCCTCAGCCGCCGTCATTGTCGCCATAAAAGGCGCTTCGGACGCATCGC